>NZ_JBNHES010000005.1:0-256532 GCF_050591105.1 Methylobacterium endophyticum | reverse complement strand
GTGAACAGGCCCGAGGCGGCCGGAACGCCGATCACCGTGGGGGCGCGGTTGTCCTGCGTGCCGAAGCCGTAGCCCGCGTTGAAGCCCGCGTAGAACCCCGTCCAGGTGAACACCGGAACCGGAACAAACACCGGAGGCGGAGCCGCGCGGCGCGGAAGGTCGGCGGCCGAGGCGGCGGCGCCCGAGCAGGCGAGGACGGCGGAGGCGAGGAGGAGCTTTTTCATGTCTACCCTGTGGATCCCTGGCTGTGAGCCGCCGCGCTTTTAGGCTCGGTGGGCGATGGGGTCTGTCGCTTCACTGCAACAAGTGGGTCGAGATAAGCCCGATGCCGTCAACGAAGCGTGAAGATCAGCCTCAGGTGAACTGTCCCTGCCTTGCCATGTGCCGAAGCGCACATCCGGGCGATGCGTCGCAAAGCTCCGCCACGATCATGGCGGGGTCTGACACAATCTCGACGAAATCTATCGGTCGCCCGCTGCTGATCGTGCAACGATCCTTTAAGGGCTCCGCGATCCGGCGTTTTATTTCAGGACGGCCTGCGGCGCATCGCCGCCTTGCGCTCAGGGATCCTTAACCCTGTCCGCCGATAGTGGCCCGTGCCCGGCTCGCGGACGGGCGGGCGTCAAGGGAATCCTCATGATCGGCGACGGCGACACGGCGGACGCGTCCCCCGGTCCGATGCGCTCTCCCGCCGTTTCCTGGGCCTTGCGGTCGAGCGCGGTGCTCCTCGTCGCCGGCTGGGCCGCGACGCAATATCTCTCGCGCGTCTCTGCGCCCTCGCAGGTCGCGCGCGCCGCCCTGGCCGATCCGGTCACCACCGGGTCGATCGCGCAATCGGCGCACGGCGTCCGTCTCGACCCTTGCGCCGCCCCGCTTCTGCGGCGCTGATCGCCCCCCTTCGGACGGTTCGGGAACTGTGCGAACCGCCCTGCGGCCGATTGACAAGGCGGCGCAACGTTCTAAGGGTGGCCGCGCCCGCATGCGCGGCGGGCGCGTCATGACGAGACAGACTTTGTCGCCGCCGCCGCGATGATCTTCTCCGCGCCGGCCGGCCCATACCTCGCGCGCATCGGTTCCCTATAAGCATGGCATTCGCCGACCTCGGATTGAGCGACAAGGTGCTCCAGGCCGTCACCACGGCCGGATATACCGAACCGACCCCCATCCAGGCTGAGGCCATCCCGCATGTGCTGGCCCGCCGCGACGTGCTCGGCATCGCCCAGACCGGGACGGGCAAGACCGCCGCCTTCACCCTGCCGATGCTGACGATGCTGGAGACCGGCCGCGCCCGCGCGCGCATGCCGCGGACCCTCATCCTGGAGCCGACCCGCGAGCTCGCCGCGCAGGTCGTCGAGAATTTCGACCGCTACGGCACCAACCACAAGCTCAACGTGGCGCTCATCATCGGCGGCGTCTCCTTCGCCGATCAGGACGCCAAGCTCACCCGCGGCACCGACGTGCTGATCGCCACCCCCGGCCGCCTGCTCGACCATTTCGAGCGCGGCAAGCTGCTGCTGACCGGCGTCGAGCTCCTCGTCATCGACGAGGCCGACCGCATGCTCGACATGGGCTTCATCCCCGACATCGAGCGCATCGTGAAGATGGTGCCCTTCACCCGGCAGACGCTGTTCTTCTCCGCGACCATGCCGCCGGAGATCGAGCGCCTGGCGGACATGTTCCTGCACAACCCGGCCCGCGTCGAGGTGGCCCGCGCCGCCTCCACCGCGACGACCATCGTGCAGCGGCTCGTCGCAGCCGGCTCGGAAGGGCACGAGAAGCGCGACCGCCTGCGCAAGCTCCTTCGCGGCGAAGCCGACCTCAAGAACGGCATCATCTTCTGCAACCGCAAGCGCGACGTCGCGCTTCTGCAAAAGTCGCTCGTCAGCCACGGCTTCAACGCCGCCGCCCTCCACGGCGACATGGACCAGCGCTCGCGCACCCAGGCGCTCGACGGCTTCCGCAACGGCGAGACGGCGCTGCTGGTGGCGAGCGACGTTGCCGCGCGCGGCCTCGACATTCCGGCCGTCAGCCACGTCTTCAACTTCGACGTGCCGCGCCACCCCGAGGATTATGTCCACCGCATCGGCCGCACCGGCCGCGCCGGCCGCTCCGGGCACTCCTTCACGCTGGTGAGCCGGGGCGACGACCGCTCGCTCCAGGCCATCGAGACCCTGATCGGCCAGCCGATCCCGTGGCTCGACGGCGACCTGTCCTCCCTCGGGGAGGGCGGCGCCGGCGCGGAGGGCGAGACCGCCACCCGCCATCGCGGCAGCCGGAGCGCGCGCGGCGAGAGCCCCCGCGAGGGCGGCCGCCGTCCCCGCCGGGGAAGCGCCGGAGAGGCCCGCGCGGCGTCCGCTCCGCGCCCGGCTCCCCAGGGCGACCGTCCCGCGCCGGAAGCGGAGAGCGAGGCGCCGCCCGCCGCTCGCCGCGTGCCCCGGCCTCCGGCCCGCGCCGCCGCCGCCGACCGCCCCGCCCCGGAGAAGACGCGCGGCGAGAGCGGGCGTCATCGCCGTCGCGACGATGCGGAGGGCGAAACGCCCGCCGGCCTCGGCGAGCATGTGCCGGCCTTCCTCCTCCGCCCGGCCGTCGTCAAGAAACAAAAGTAGACAGTCTCCGGCCCGACCTTAACCGATCGTCCACGCTCCCCCGACTATCGTTCGCATCAAGCGGGACCGGTGCCGAAACGGGCCGGCCTCCGCGATCGGACTATGGTGGACGTATGGGCGACCGGGGGCATCAGGATCGCGACTGGAGCTTTGCGCTGGCGCACCGCGCCAACGAGCTGATGCGCGACTACGGCCCCTCGGCGACGCCGAAGGCCTACACCGTCTGGTACGTCTACGTGTCCGGCACGCAGCCGCACATGAACGACGCGATCAAGCGGTTGACCGCGCAGAACGGCCAGCTCTCGGATGCCGATATCGAGGCGCTCTACGACGCCCATATCGACGGCCGCCGGCTCTCGATCGCCGCCGAGCGGATGTCGGCGAGCATGCTCACCGAGATCGAGGGCATCACCGAGATGCTCGACCTCTCCCTCGGGTCGACCACGCAATACGGCGAATCGCTGCGCGCCTTCACCGACGACCTCGTCGGCGCCACGATGAACCGCGCCCGCATCCGCGAGATCGTGGCCGGGCTGGTGGCCACCACTCGCGAGGTCGCCGCCAACAACCGCATTCTCGAAGCGCGGATGCGCGAGAGCCGGACCGAGATCGAGGCCCTGCGCGAGACCCTGGAGGCGACGCGCCTCGAGAGCCTGACCGATCCGCTGACGGGGCTCTCGAACCGCAAGCATTTCGAGGACATCCTGAAGCAGACCGTCGCGCATGCGGCCGCCTCGGGCGAGCCTCTCGGCCTGATCGTGCTCGATATCGATTTCTTCAAGCGCTTCAACGACCTCTACGGCCATCTCACCGGCGATCAGGTGCTGAGGCTCGTCGGTATCGTCATGCGCGAGCAGGTGGCGGGTCCGTCGACGCTCTCGCGCTTCGGCGGCGAGGAGTTCGGCGTCGTGCTGCCCGGAAAGGACCGCGCGACCACCCTGGCGGTGGCCGAGCGCATCCGCGTGGCCGTCATGGGACGCGAACTCGTCAAGCGTTCCACGGGCGAGTCGCTCGGGCAGGTAACGATCTCGCTCGGCATCGCCGCCTACCGGCGCGGCGACACGCCGATCTCGCTTCTCGAGCGGGCCGATCTCCAGATGTTCGCGGCCAAGCGGAAGGGCCGCAATTGCTGCCTCGACGACAGCGTCGAGATCGACGCGGCCGCGAAGGTCGCCTGACAGCCCCCGGCCGTCAGGCGTGCAGCGCTTCCGGGTTCGCCGGGGTGATCGCGACGGACTCGCCGCATCCGCAGGCCGAGGTCTGGTTCGGGTTGTTGAACACGAACTGCGACGCGAGCTTGCTGGTCTGGAAGTCCATCTGCGTGCCGAGCAGGAAGAGCACCGCCTTGGGGTCGATGAAGACGCGCACGCCGCGATCCTCGACCATGTCCTCGCCGGGCTTCTGCGCCTCTGCGTATTCCATGGTGTAGGACATCCCGGCGCAGCCGCCGTTCTTCACGCCGACGCGCAAGCCGGCGATCGGCTTGTCCGCATTGGCGATGATGGCCTTGATCCGGTCCGCCGCCGCGTCGGTCAGCGACATGACCTTGAAACTCGTCTTCATGGGAAGCTCTCCGGCGGCCGGGTTCAAGGCCCGTGCGGGTGAGGGTGTCTCGGTGTGGTCAAGATAAGCATTCGCTCCCGGCTGGTCCACACGATCCGCGCGGGATCGTGTATGATCCGGGCGACCGGAGGTGCCTGTGGCCGATCCCGCATACCGGCGCATGACGCCGGAAGAGTTCTTCGCCTGGGAGCAGGGCCGGGACGGGCTCTACGAACTCGTCGATGGCGTGCCCGTCCCGCATATCAAGATGATGACCGGGGCCAGCGCCCAGCACGACCGGGTGACGGTCAACGTCATCGTCAGCCTCGGAACGCAACTGCGAGGCTCCGGCTGTCGCCCGACCACGGACGACATCGCGCTGCGCACGAGCATCGCCACCGTCCGGCGGCCCGACATCACCGTGGAATGCGGGGACCTCGTCCGCGACACCTACGAGAACCGGGAGCCGCGCCTCGTGGTCGAGGTGCTGTCGCCCTCGACTGCCAGCATCGACCGTTTCCGCAAGCTCGAGGAGTACCGGCGCCACCCGACGCTGGCCTACATCCTCCTGATCGAGACGCGCTGGCCCGGCGCCGTCCTCTATCGCCGCGAGGGCGATTCCTGGGAGACGCAGACCTTCGAGTCCTTGGAGGACACCATCGCCCTGCCGGCGATCGGCGCGACGCTCGCCCTGGCGGATATCTACGAGGGCCTCGTCTTCGAGGCCCGGCGCGAGCCCTGATCGGGCACCCGCCCTCACCACATGTCGAGGGCGACGCGGGCCTCGTCGGACATGCGGCTCTGGTCCCACGGCGGATCGAACACCATCGTCACCGTGCAGGACTGGACGCCCGGCACGGCGGCCACCGCGTTCTCGACCCAGCCCGGCATCTCTCCGGCGACGGGACAGCCGGGGGCGGTGAGCGTCATGTCGATGGCGACCTTGCGGTCGTCGTCGATATCGACCCGGTAGATCAGGCCGAGCTCGTAGATGTCGGCCGGGATCTCCGGGTCGTAGACGGATTTCAGCGCCGTCACGATGGCGTCGGTGAGCCGGTCGAGCTCGTCGGCCGGAATCGCCGAGGCGCTCTCGACGGTGGGGGCGTTGGCACCGCCGGTGATGGTCGCGTCGGACATGGCATAAACCTCAGGCGAACAGCATCTCGGCCCTGGCGAGGGCGTCTGCAAGGGCGTCGATCTCCTCGCGGGTATTGTAGAGCCCGAACGAGGCGCGGCAGGTGGAGGTGACGCCGAAGCGCGTCAGCAGGGGCATGGCGCAATGCGTGCCGGCCCGCACCGCGACGCCCTGGCGGTCGATCACGGTGGCGATGTCGTGGGCATGCGCGCCCTTCATCTCGAAGGCGACGACGCCGCCCTTCTCCCTGGCGGTCCCGATCAGCCGGACGGAGTTCATGGCGCCGAGCCGCTCCTGGGCATAGGCCGTGAGATCGTCCTCATGGGCGGCGATGGCCTCGCGGCCGAGCCCCATCATGAATTCCAGCGCCGCGCCGAGACCGACCGCCTCGACGATGGCCGGAGTGCCCGCCTCGAAGCGGTGGGGCGGATCGTTGTAGGTGATGGCATCCTGGCTCACCGTGCGGATCATCTCGCCGCCACCCTGGTAGGGGGGGAGCCGCTCCAGCCATTCCTTCTTGCCGTAGAGGACGCCGATGCCGGTGGGTCCGTAGACCTTGTGCCCGGTGAAGACGAAGAAGTCGCAATCGAGCGCCTTCACGTCGATGGGCCGGTGCACGGCGCTCTGGGCCCCGTCGAGCAGCACCGGCACGCCATGGGCATGGGCGATGCGCACGATCTCCGCGGCCGGCGTCAGCGTGCCGAGCACGTTCGACATGTGGGTGATCGCGACCATTTTCGTGCGCGGCGAGAAGAGTTTTTCGTATTCCTCGACGAGGAAGTTGCCCTCGTCGTCCACCGGCGCCCACTTGATCACGGCGCCCCTGCGCTCGCGCAAAAAGTGCCAGGGCACGATGTTGGAATGGTGCTCCATGATCGAGAGGATGATCTCGTCCCCCTCCCCGATCATCCCGGCCCAGCCCATGGACGAGGCGACGAGGTTGTAGGCTTCCGTCGCGTTGCGGGTGAAGACGATCTCGTCTGTGGAGTCGGCGTTGAGGAAGGCGCGGGTGGTCTCGCGCGCGCCCTCGAACCCTTCCGTGGCGGCGTTCGCCATGAAGTGCAGGCCGCGATGCACGTTGGCGTAGCCCGTCTCCATGCAGGAGACCATGGCGTCGATGACCGCGCGCGGCTTCTGCGCCGAGGCGGCATTGTCCAGATAGACCAGCGGCTTGCCGTAGACCTGCTGCGACAGGATCGGGAATTCCTTCCGGATCGCTGCCACGTTGTAGCCGGGCTGGCGGATGGGTGCGTTCATGGCGGAACCTCCTGCGATCCCTCTCCCCTTTGCGGGAGAGGGTGGCCCTCGCGTCAGCGAGGGTCGGGAGAGGGGGCGACCCTTCCGGAGATGTCGCGATCCCCTCTCCCGCCCGCTGTCGCGGGCACCCTCCCCCGCAGAGGGGGGAGGGTCAACGATCACCCCCGTGCCTTCAGCCACGCCTCGATCTCGCCGATCAGCGCCTCGCGAGCGCCCTCGTGCGTCACCGCCTCCACCGCCTCGCCGAGGAAGGCCTGGACCAGCAGGCTCTCAGCCTCGGCGCGCGGCAGGCCGCGGGCCATGAGGTAGAACAGGAGGTCGTCGTCCGGCGCGCCGCAGGTGGCGCCGTGGCCGCAGGCGACGTCGTCGGCGAAGATCTCGAGCTCCGGCTTGTTCATCATCTGCCCCTCGTCGGAGATGAGCAGGCAGTCGGACTTCATCTTGCCGTCGGTCTGCTGCGCGACCTGGCGGACGATGATCTTGCCCTGGAAGACGCCGGTGGAGTCGCCGTCGATCACGGTCTTGAACTGTTCGCGGCTCACCCCGCCGACGGCGGCATGGTCGGCGAGCAGGGTCGAGTCCGCGAGGCGTCCGTGGCCGAGCATGGTGGCGCCGTTGACGGTGGCGGTGGCGTTCTCGCCCGCGAAATGCAGGAAGAGCTGGTGGCGCGAGAGCACCGCTCCGGTGACGAGGTTCACCGTCTCGATATGCGAGGCGGCCCCGAGCTTCGCCGAGAGGGTCGAGAGCGCGATGGCCTTGTCGCCCTCCGCGTTGATGCGGGTGTGGCGGAAGGCGGCGGCGTCGGCGATCACCACGTCCAGCGCGTCGTTCGGCTGGAAGGCGATGCCGGCCGGGCTCTCGTGGCTCTCGAACACCGTCAACTCGGCACCCTCGCCCAGGAAGACGAGCACGCGGGTCGCGGTCGAGAAGGCGTCCGGGCCGGTCCCGACGAAGCGCAGGTGCAGGGGCGTGTCGACCTTGGCGCCGGCCTCCACCGCGATCACCGCGCCGTCCGCCATGAAGGCGGCGTTGAGCTGGTAGATCGGGTTCTCGCGGGCCTGGGCCACCGGGGCCAGGGCCCCGAGCAGGGCGCCGCCCTCGGTCAGCGCCGCGTTCAGCGGCGTGACGGTGACGCCGGCGGGCACGCGGCCGAGATCCGACAGCGCGGCGACGAAATGCCCGTTGACGAAGGTCAGGCGCACGGCCTCGACCCCGGCAAAGCCCTTCGCGCCGGCGACGGCGGCCTTCGCGGTCGCGTCGGATGGCATCTCGGCGGGGGCCGCCGCCTCGGTGAAGGCGGCGCGCAGGTCCGTGTACTTGAAGGCCTCGACCCGGCGGCTCGGCAGGCCGGCGGCCTCGAAGAAGCGGAAGGCCTCCTCGCGGTCGATCGCCTTCTGGGAGGAGAAGCGCGGACGGGCGCTCTCGAAGAGCTGCGAGAGGCCGGTCTCGGCGGGGGTGCGCAGGCGGGTGACGTCGGCCATGGCGTCAGGCCGCCTCGTTGGCGCGGTACTCGGCATAGCCGCTGGCCTCGAGCTCAAGGGCCAGCTCCTTGCCGCCGGACCTCACGATCCGCCCCTTCGACATGACGTGCACGGTATCGGGCACGATGTGGTTCAGCAGGCGCTGGTAGTGGGTGATGACGAGGAAGGAGCGCCCTTCCGCGCGCAGGGCATTCACGCCCTCGGAGACGATGCGCAGCGCGTCGATGTCGAGGCCGGAATCGGTCTCGTCGAGGACGCAGAACTTCGGCTGGAGCAGCGCCATCTGGAGGATCTCCATGCGCTTCTTCTCGCCGCCGGAGAAGCCGACATTGAGGGCGCGCTTGAGCATCTCCTTATTGATCTCGAGCTTGTCGGCGGCGGCGTTCACGCGGCGGATGAAGTCCGGCGTCGAAAGCTCGTCCTCGCCGCGCGCCCGGCGCTGCGCGTTCAGGCAGGCCTTGAGGAAGGTCATGGTGCCGACGCCGGGGATCTCCAGCGGGTACTGGAAAGCGAGGAAGACGCCCGCCGCCGCGCGCTCGTCGGGGCCCATCTCGAGGATGTTCTCGCCGTCGAGCAGGATCTCGCCCTCGTGGACCTCGTACTCCTCCTTGCCGGCGATGACGTAGGAGAGGGTCGACTTGCCCGACCCGTTCGGCCCCATGATCGCGGCGACCTCGCCGTCGCCCACGGTGAGGTCGAGCCCGTTGAGGATGCGGTTGTCCTCGATCGAGACGACGAGGTTCTTGATTTCGAGCATGTGTAAGGTCGTCCTGTTTGGATTTCGGTGGTCTCCCTCTCCCCTTCGCGGGAGAGGGTGGCCCTCGCGTCAGCGAGGGTCGGGAGAGGGGAGCGCCGTATCCGGAGAGGTCGCGACGCGTGCCAGATCCGGCACTGTCGCGGTCCCCTCTCCCGCCTCGCATTCGCTCGGCACCCTCCCCCGCGGAGGGGGGAGGGAGAAAGGCGCGCTTGCCGCAGACGCTAGCCCACGCTCCCTTCCAGGCTGATCGAGATCAGCTTCTGTGCCTCCACGGCGAACTCCATGGGGAGCTGCTGGAGCACGTCGCGCACGAAGCCGTTGACGATGAGCGCGGTGGCCTCCTCCTCGGAGAGGCCGCGCTGGAGGCAGTAGAACTTCTGGTCCTCGGAGATCTTCGAGGTGGTGGCCTCGTGCTCGAAGACGGCCGAGGCGTTCTTCGACTCGATGTAGGGCACGGTATGCGCCCCGCACTGGTCGCCGATGAGGAGCGAGTCGCAGTTGGTGAAGTTCCGCGCGTTCGTCGCCTTCTTGTGCGCCGAGACGAGGCCCCGGTAGGTGTTCTGCGAGCGCCCGGCGGAGATGCCCTTCGAGATGATCCGGCTGGTGGTGTTCTTGCCCAGATGGATCATCTTGGTGCCGGAATCGACCTGCTGCATGCCGTTCGACACCGCGATCGAGTAGAACTCCCCGCGCGAGTTGTCGCCGCGCAGGATGCAGGACGGGTACTTCCAGGTGATGGCCGAGCCGGTCTCGACCTGGGTCCAGGAGATCTTCGAGTTGGCGCCCCGGCAGTCGCCGCGCTTGGTCACGAAGTTGTAGATGCCGCCCCTGCCCTCGTTGTCGCCGGGGTACCAGTTCTGGACGGTGGAGTACTTGATCTCGGCGTCGTCCAGCGCGACGAGCTCGACCACCGCCGCGTGGAGCTGGTTGTCGTCGCGCTTCGGCGCGGTGCAGCCCTCGAGATACGAGACGTAGGAGCCCTTGTCGGCGATGATGAGCGTGCGCTCGAACTGGCCGGTGTCGCGCTCGTTGATGCGAAAGTACGTCGACAGCTCCATCGGGCAGCGCACGCCCGGCGGGATGTAGACGAACGAGCCGTCCGAGAAGACCGCCGAGTTCAGGGTCGCGAAGAAGTTGTCCGTCACCGGCACCACGGAGCCGAGGTACTTGCGCACCAGGTCGGGGTACTCGCGGATCGCTTCCGAGATCGGCATGAAGATCACGCCGGCCTTGGCGAGCTCGGCCTTGAAGGTCGTCGCCACCGAGACGGAATCGAACACCGCGTCGACCGCCACCCGGCGCTCGGGGGCGATGCCCTCCAGCACCTCGACCTCGCGCAGCGGGATGCCGAGCTTCTCGTAGGTCTTGAGGATCTCGGGGTCGATCTCGTCGAGCGATTCGGCCGCCTTACGCTTGGGGGCGGCGTAGTAGTAGATGTTGTTGTAGTCGATCCGATCGTAGGAGACGCGCGCCCATTCGGGCTCCTGCATCGTCAGCCAGCGGCGATAGGCGTCGAGGCGCCATTCGAGCATCCACTCCGGCTCGTCCTTCTTGGCCGAGATGAACCGCACCACGTCCTCGGAGAGGCCCTTCACGGACTTCTCCATCTCGATCACGGTCTCGAATCCGTACTTGTACTGGTCGAGGTCGATCGAGCGGACCCGGTCGATGGTTTCCTGCACTGCAGGCATCAGGCTTCTCCTGCCGGCGCCGGCACCCTGGCCGGCGGTCTCGAAAACGGATGACGCGGGATCGCGGCCCTCAGGCCGCCTGCCCTCGCCGCTTATATAGGGTGGACACGATCCTTTCGAACCCGTCCAGATAGCGCATCACATCGTCGTCCACGCTGTTCCATCCGAGGCTGACGCGCAGGGCCCCCGCCGCCAGCGCAGGGCTGACCCCCATCGCGGACAGCACGGGGGAGCGCGCCACCTTCCCCGAGGCGCAGGCCGACCCCGACGAGACCGCGATCCCGGCGAGATCGAGGCTCATCAGGGCGGTGGCGGCCTCCAGCCCCGGCACCGCAAAGCAGGCCGTGTTCGGCAGCCGCGCCGCCCCCTCCCCGAACACCACCGCATCGGGGGCGAGCGCCCGGATGCCGGCCTCGATCGCGTCGCGCAGGCGCTCCAGCCTCTCGCCCTCGCCCGCTGCAAGAGCCGTTCCCGCCTGCTCGGCGGCGGCGCCGAGGCCCGCCAGCCCCGGCAGGTTCTCGGTGCCGCAGCGCAGGCGCATCTCCTGGCCGCCCCCGCGCAGGAAGGCGCTCTCCAGCGTCACGCCCTCCCCCAGGACGATGGCGCCGGTGCCCTTGGGAGCGGCGAACTTGTGGCCCGAGAGGGTCAGCGCGTCGAGCCCGAGGGCGTCGAGGCCGATCGCCACCTTGCCCACCGCCTGCACCGCGTCGCTGTGGACGAGGGCGCTGCCATGCGCGCGGGCGAGCGCCACGATCTCCGAAAGCGGCTGGCGCACCCCGGTCTCGTTGTTGGCCGCATGGACCGAGACCAGCACCGGCTCGCCGGCGAGCGCCGCGAGCCGCTGGCGCAGGGCGTCGAGATCGATCACGCCGAAGGCGTCGACGGGAATGGTCTCGACGTTCGGGAAACGGTGGCCGGCCGACACGCAGGGATGCTCCGTCGCGCTCGCCAGGAGCCGCGTCGGGGCGGGCGTTCCGGCCCTGACGAGGGCGCCGGAGAGGACGGTGTTGGCGGCTTCCGTGCCGCCGCTGGTGAAGACCACGCGCGCGGGCGCTGCGCCGACGAGGCGAGCCACCTGCTCGCGCGCCCGCTCCAGCACGGCCCGCGCCGCCCGGCCCTCGGCATGGACGGAGGACGGGTTGCCCGGCAGCGCCAGCGCCCGCGCGACCGCCGCCGAGACCTCCGGCCGGACCGGCGATGTGGCGTTGTGGTCGAGATAGGTGCGGTCGGAATGCATCAGGCGTGCTTCAAAAGCCGGTTCTCGAAACGGTCGGGGCGCGGTCTTCCGGTCGAGTCCGAGGCGGCTGCGGCGACACCCCGGACGACATCTTCTTGCTTTCGCCCCCCGCGGTCGTGCTAAGGCGCGCGGGAGATCGAAGCCCTGTCCGATGCCGCGCCGGAGCGGGTCTCGGCGAGGATCGGGTGGGCGTATTCAGTTTAGAATTATTCTAATCACCTAGAATTATTCTAAGCGTGCTTGTAAGACCGCTGCCGCCCGAGTCAAGGCTCGCGCGCCGGAGGCGCGGCGCACAGAGCCGGACCCATGGCCGGACCTATGGCCGAACCGGAAAAGCGCCCGCGCGGGCGATCTTTGAGGAACACCGACACGATGCCCGAAGTCATCTTCAACGGCCCGGCCGGGCGCCTCGAGGGCCGCTATCAGGCCCCGAAGAAGAAGGGTGCGCCGATCGCCATCGTGCTGCATCCGCACCCCCAGTTCGGGGGCACGATGAACAACCAGATCGTGTATAACCTGTTCTACACCTTCGCCAATCGCGGCTTCGCGGCGCTGCGCTTCAACTTTCGCGGGGTCGGGCGCAGCCAGGGCTCGTTCGACCACGGCTCGGGCGAGCTCTCCGACGCGGCGGCGGCGCTGGACTGGGTGCAGTCGGTCAACCCGGAGGCGCGCGCCTGCTGGATCGCCGGGGTGTCCTTCGGCTCGTGGATCGGCATGCAGCTCCTGATGCGCCGGCCCGAGATCGAGGGCTTCATCTCCATCGCGGCCATGGCGAACCGCTACGACTTCACCTTCCTGGCGCCCTGCCCCTCCTCCGGCCTGTTCGTGCACGGCTCGGAGGACCGGGTCGCGCCGGCGCGCGAGGTGATGCCGGTGATCGAGAAGGTGAAGACCCAGAAGGGCGTCATCATCGAGCACCAGATGGTCGAGGGCGCGAACCACTTCTTCGACGGCAAGGTCGAGGAGCTGACCCAGACCGTCGACACCTATCTCGACAAGCGCCTCGGCGTGCGCGGCGACGGCGGAGCGGCCTGAGGGGCGCTCCCCCTCGTCGCGGCTACCGGCAGACGGCGGCGCGCGGGCGGAACGGCACCACGTTGTCGGGATAGCGTGTCGTCGGCGGGGCCGGCGGGGCTGCCTCGGACACCGCGGCGAAGTGCATCCAGCGCACCACCAGCGGGCTTCCCCGGCGGGCGAGATGCCGCATCAGACGCCTGCGGCTCCAGGACGGGACGGGTCGTTCGTCGTGCATGATGGCCTCCTCACGGGGTGACTGTCGGCCGGTGTGGGCAAGGCACGGCGCATCGTCGGCGCGATCCCTCATGGGCGCGCGCCGTCGCGGCCGCGGATCGGCCCGCGCCGGGTCGCGAGACGAGGCCGTGCGGCCCCGTCTCGATGGTCTCGAACGGGTGTCGGAATGGTGGTCCCGGCGCTGGGTACGATCCCGCGCCGTCCGTCGCTATGTCGCCGATCCGTCGAGGGAAATCGGTGCGGGCCGGCACCTGGGGTCTGTCCGGGAGAAGCGGATCCCGGCTCTCCGCTCGGCCATGCGGCAAGACCATAAGCGAGAGCCTGTCGGGCGCTTCTGAAAGCGTCCGACAGGCTCTCGCTCGATGCCAGGGCGGCTCCCTCGGAGCGCCGCGCGGGGATGGGCCTCAGGCGGCCGCCGCGACTCCTGCGGAGGCGGGGCTCGCGTGGACGACGGGCGTCGCCGGGGCGCCCTCCCACTCCGTATGGGCGGGGATCGACTCGCCCTTCATCACGATGGTCAGCGGCCGCAGGCGGGCGAAGTCGCCCACATGCGTGTCGTAGAGCACGGTGGCGAAGGAGCCGACCGAGACGCCGTCGCCGACCGTCACCCGGCCGACCTTCATGATCCGGTCCTCGTAGAGATGGGTCTGCATGGCCGAGATGCGGTTCATGGTGACATAGTCGCCGATGGTCACGCAGTCGAACTCGGTGATGTCGGTGGTGAACATGCACACGCCCTGGCCCACCTTCACGCCGAACAGGCGCAGGAACCAGGGCAGGAAGGGCGTGCCCATCATGTGCTCGAGCAGGACCTTGCCGGCGAGCCCCCAATAGGCGACCGCGATGGCCTCGGTGCGCATGGCGAACCACGACCACATCGGCCGCATGCCGGGCTTGTAGACGCCCATCATCAGCCATTTCAGCGCGACGACGCTGAAGGTCTGGATGAGGGCGATGACCACGCTGACGGCGACGAAATAGCCGGCGAGCCCCCACCAGTCCCGCTCGAGGATGGCGGGGTAGAAGTAGAAGTCGATCGCGCAGACCGCCATGGTCAGGTAGAGCATCGGCGAGAACGAGGTCGAGAACGCCTCGAACAGACCCCGCCGCAGCTTCGGCCCGATGCCCGGCTGGTAGGTCTTGCCGATCTCGCCGAGATCGACCCGCTGGCGGGTCGGCAGCTTGATCGGGGGCGAGCCGAACCAGGTCTCGCCCGGCGCCATCTCGACGCCCACCGGCGGCTTCGACTTGATGCCGATGAGCACGTCGTCGGGGATCGACATCCCCGCCTGCACCACCGCCTCGTTGCCGATGAAGACGCGCTCACCTGTCCGCACGGGATGCGTCTCGACCCAGCCGCGCCGGATCTCCTCCTCGCCGACGATCACCTCGTCGGCGATGAAGTTGTCGCGGCCGATGCGGACGTCGTCGTAGCGCCCGGAGAGGTTCGTCGAGATCTCCGAGCCGCGCCCCATGGCGGTGCCCATGGCCCGGTACCAGGCGCGCATGTAGACGGTGGCGAAGAGCGACGAGAGCATCTCCAGCGTCACCTCGACGATGAGCGCCAGCGTCCATTTGCGCAGGTAGAAGGCCGAGTGGATCGAGTAGGGCTCGCGCTTGAGCCGGGGCATCAGCCCCCAGCGCAGCAGGGTCACGAGCAGCACCGAGCCCGCCGTCATCAGCATGGCGGTGGGCCAGGTCAGCAGCGGCAGATACCAGTGGTAATCGATGTCGGTGACGTCGCCGAGCGAGTCGCTGATCTGGTCGAAGACGAAGAAGGCCGGGAAGATCGGCAGCAGCCCCACCGCCGGGACGGTGTTGACCAGGAACAGGTAGAGCACGTTGAGCCCGAGCCGGCGCCCGTCGGAGACCTCGGCCGGTTCGGGCAGGCTCGTGATATCGACGGTGCCGACCCTGCGGCCGGGCGAGCCGTCCCACTTCTCCGCCTCGCCGACGATCGTGCCGGTGGGGATGGTGGTGAGGTCGGCAAGCTCCGCGTAGTCGCCGATCACGGTGTCGGGGCCGAGCACGCAGGAGGCGCCCGTGACCACGTCACGCCCGATGGTGACGCGGCCGATGACGAGCTCGTCGCCGATCACCTCCGCGTTGGCGACGACGAGATGGCCGCCGAGCGAGGCGCCCTCGCCGACGCTCAGCAGGTCCGGCGCGCCGCAGACGATCTCGGAGATCAGCGCGTCCTTGCCGATCTTCGCGCCCATCAGGCGCAGGTAGATGGCGAGCGCCGGCGAGCCCTGGAGCCACTTCACATGGACCAGCGGCGCGAGCCGGTCGGCGAGCCACCAGCGGAAATAATACTGCCCCCAGAGCGGGTAGCGCCCCGGCTTCATCCGCCCGAGCAGGATCCACTTCGCCGCGATGGCGATCGTGCCGGTGACGACGATGATGCCGATATAGACGAGCAGCAGCACGCCGAGCTCGGCCCAGAAGCCGAGCACGCCGCCG
This sequence comes from Methylobacterium endophyticum, assembly GCF_050591105.1. Classification (NCBI taxonomy): domain Bacteria; kingdom Pseudomonadati; phylum Pseudomonadota; class Alphaproteobacteria; order Hyphomicrobiales; family Methylobacteriaceae; genus Methylobacterium; species Methylobacterium endophyticum. The sequence goes on along the minus strand of NZ_JBNHES010000005.1, from coordinate 241,112 downwards.
GTCAGCAGGAGGTAGGTGACGAAGATGCCGAGCCACTGCGAGGTATGCAGCGCGATCACGAAAGGCAGCGCCACGGCCTGGGCGAGGCCGCAGAGCGCGCGTCGCAGGAGCGGGGGCGGGGCGAAGCCGAGGTCGCGCATGGCGGCGTCCGTGCCGACGCCGCCGGTGCGCTCGATGAGCGCGTCCGACATCGCGCGCAGCGAGCGCTTCACGTAGACGTCCTGGATCGTCATCGCGGCGAGCACGGGCGTCTGGCGCACCGCGCCGACGAAGCGGGCCGCGAGCAGCGAGTGGCCGCCGAGATCGGTGAAGAAATCCGCCTCCAGCCCGAGGGGCTGGTTGCCGAAGACCTGCTTGGCGGCGGCAAGCAGCGCGGCCTCGGTCTCGTTGGCGGGGGGCTCCTGCTCGCCGTCGGCCGCCGCCACCGTGAGCGGGGCGGCCTTCAGCGCCTTGCGGTCGACCTTGCCGGAGGTCAGCCGGGGCAGCTTCTCCGCGTCCTCGAAATGGCCGGGCACCATGTAGGGCGGCATCTGCTCGGCGAGGGTTTTCCGCAGGCTCGTCCGGTCGATCGTCGTGCCGCGCTCGGGCACGAGGAAGGCCACCAGCCGGTCGACGCCGTCGTCCTGGCGCAGCACCACGGCGGCCTGGTTGATGCCCGGCAGCGCCTGGATCCGGGCCTCGATCTCGCCGAGCTCCACCCGGAAGCCGCGGATCTTGACCTGATCGTCGATCCGCCCGTGGAAGAGGATGCGCCCCTGCGCGTCGAGGGAGACCGCGTCGCCGGAGCGGTAGAGGACCGGATCGCGCCCGTCCGAGGGGAAGGGATTGGCGACGAACTTCTCCGCCGTCAGCTCGGGGCGCTTCAAGTACCCCTTGGCGACGCCGGGGCCGCCGATCAGCAATTCGCCCTGCTCCCCGGTGCCGAGAAGGTTCAGCGCCTCGTCGGCGACATACACCGAATAGTTCGGGATCGGCCCGCCGATGGTGACGGGCTCGCCCGGCCGCATCTCGGCGGCGGTGGCGACCACCGTCGCCTCGGTGGGTCCGTAGGTGTTGAAGAGTTTTCGCGACGGCGTGGCCCATCTGGCCACCAGCGGCTCGGGCAACGCCTCGCCGCCGAGCAGCACGAGGCGGATGCCCGGCAGGTCCTGCGGGATCATCGCCAGCAGCGTCGGCACGGTGTCGATGACCGTGCAGCGGGCTTCCGCGAGGATCGCGGGCAGGCTCTCGACGTCGCCCATCATGGCGGGGCTCGCCACGAAAAGCGTCGCGCCCACGAGATAGGGGACCCAGATCTCCTCCATGGACAGATCGAAGGCGACGGAGGCGCCCTGGAACACGATGTCCTCCGGCCGCATGCCGTAGACGGCGTTCCCCGAGCGCAGGAAGTGGCAGATATTGGCGTGGCTGATGACGATGCCCTTGGGCACGCCGGTCGAGCCCGAGGTGTAGATCAGGTAGGCGGCATGCTGCGGGGTCAGCCCGTCCGCGCGCGCGTCCGCCTCGGGCGCGTCGGCGGGCGTGCCGTCGAGGAGCGCCTTGAGCGTCAGCGCCGGAGCGGCGTCCGGCGCGCCGGGCCGCAGCGCCTCGGAGACGAGGAGCGCCTTGGCCTTCGCGTCGCCGAGGCAGACGCCCACGCGGTCGGCCGGCGCCTCGGCGTCGAAGGGAAGCCAGGCCGCGCCCGACAGGGTGATGCCGACCTGCGCCACCAGCAGGTCGATGCCGCGCGCCATCCAGAGCCCGACCACGTCGCCCGGCCCGATGCCGCGCGATTTCAGCGCGCGGGCGATCGCCTTGGCGCGGACCGCCATCTCGCCGTAGCTCAGGCTCGGATGGAGGCCCGCCGCGTCGCGCGCCGCGCCGTCGATCAGCGCCGGATGGTCGGGCCGCGCCTGTACGCTCCCCAAAAAGATCTCGGGCAGCACCTCGTCGCGGATCAGCTCCGGCCGCGAGGGGCCGCGCAGCACCGCTCGTCCGGGGGCCGGGCCGTCGCCCGCCGCCCGAGGCCGCGTCATCTCGGCGAGACTGCTCATCCGCTGCTCCGCTCCCGCGCCCCGCCATAGCGGGGCCGGCGGTCTTGACCAAGCCGTTCGTCCAGGCCGTTCGTGACGGCGGTCCTGTCCCCGGATCGTGCCGTTATCGAGGCGGCGCGGCGCCGACGGAGCACGGCTGTCGCCGAGCGGCCCCGGAATTCGGGAGGCGGGTCTAGCACGGGTCGTTGAATACGGCTTGAACGGATTTTCTGCGCGCAGTCCGGCGCCGCACCCGTCCGCCCGACGCGATCAGGCCCAGCGCCAGCCCTTGGCGTCGATGACGAGGACCGAGCCCTGCCGGATGCCGATGCGCGGCGCCACCCAGATGTCGAGGAGGCCGAGCGCCACCAGCATGGCCCGCGCGGTGCCGCCATGCCCGACGACGACGGTGGTGCGGTCATAGGCGAGCACGGCTTCCGCGACCCGCTCGGTCAGCATAGCGTAGCTCTCCGCGCCGGCTCCCGGCGGCCGGAAGCTCCAGCGGTCGCGGTCGCGCTCCCGCGCTCCGGCGGGATCGCGGCGGCGGATCTCGGCCCAGGTCGATCCCTCCCAGGAGCCGAACCCGATCTCCATCAGGCGCGGATCGGCCTCGTAGCCCTCCGGCGGCAGGCCGAGATGGCCGCGCAGGGCCTCCATGGTCCGGCGCGCCCGCGTCAGGGGGCTCGCCGCGAACGCCGCTCCGGTGAGGGCATCCCCCGCGACCTCGCGCAGGCGCGCGGCGGCCGTGGCCGCCTGTTCCAGGCCGGTGGCGTTGAGCTCCGTGTCGCGGTGGCCCTGGAGGCGCCCTTGCGCGTTCCAATCCGTTTGGCCATGGCGAACGAAATAGATCGTCGGCACGCCGCTCACGCCGGCCCGCTGCGGAAGCCTCCGCCGGAACGGCTCGGGCGGCCCGTCGGTTTGGCACTCACGTTTGACTCCGGGGCGTCGCGGGCCGCTTCGGGCCGGATCGGGTTACGGGCGGGAGAGTTCCCATGTCGAAGAAACATCGCAAGCACGCCGAAGGCCATGGGCCGGGACAGCGGAATGCAACAGAGTCGCAGGGCCGTTACCGGCAGGCCGCCCGCGACGCCCCGCCCTCCTCCGCGCTCTGGGCCGCCGCCACGGAGGAGCTCGCCGGGACCGGCACGGGCCTGATCGGCGCGCGGACGCCGCTCTTTCCGGGACGGGCGGCGAAGGGCATCGTCACCGTCGAGCCGGGCTCGGCCTGCGACCTCGGCCATATCGACCCCGACGCCGACGGGGGGCTCGACAAGGAGGCCGCCAAGCAGGCGCTGGCGGCCGAGCGCGCCCGCATCGCCGCGTTGCAGAACAAGCTCTACGCCGAGCGCCGGCAGAGCCTGCTCGTGGTGCTCCAGGCCATCGACACCGGCGGCAAGGACGGCACCATCCGCTCGGTGTTCGAGGGGGTGAACCCGCAGGGCTGCCGGGTGACGTCGTTCAAGGTGCCGAGCAGCGAGGAGCTCGATCACGATTTCCTCTGGCGCTACCACAAGGCGGTGCCGGCGCGCGGCATGATCGGCGTGTTCAACCGCAGCCATTACGAGGACGTGCTGGTGGTGCGGGTGAAGGACCTCGTGCCCGAAACCGTCTGGCGCGGCCGCTACGGGCTCATCAACGATTTCGAGCGGATGCTCGCCGAGAGCGGCACCACGATCCTGAAGCTCTTCCTGCACATCTCCAAGGCCGAGCAGCGGGAGCGCTTGCAGGCCCGCATCGACGATCCCGAGAAGCACTGGAAGTTCGATCCCGCCGACCTGACCGAGCGCCGGTCCTGGGACGCCTACCGCGAGGCGTTCGATGACGCGCTGACGCGCTGCTCCACCCCTTGCGCGCCCTGGCACGTCGTACCGGCGAACCGGAAGTGGTTCCGCAACCTCGTCGTCGCCCGCACCATCGCCGACACGCTGGAGGCGATGGACCCGCGCTATCCCGATCCCGTGCCGGGCGTGTCGGAGATGAGGGTGCCGGAATGAGCCTTCGCCGGCCGGGGTAGCGGGCACGGCTTGCGCCCTGCCGCCTCCTGCTTTCCTGTGAAGGGGGCTGCCGGTGCGGAGATCGAGCGCATGCTGACCGTCAGGGAGATTTCGGCGGCGGGGTATCGCTCGCTGAAATCCATCCGGTTTCCCGTCGACCCGCTCTCGGTGTTCGTCGGCGCCAACGGCGTCGGCAAGACCAACCTCTATCGCGCGCTCGAACTCCTGCAATCAGCCGCCGCCGGAACGCTGACGCGGGATCTGGCCGCGGAAGGCGGCATGGAATCCACGCTCTGGGCGGGCAAGCGAAGGGTCGGGGACAAGGCGCGCGTCACGCTGATGGCCGAGCTGGCGGACGAGACCGGCGGCTCGGTGCCCCTCGGTTACGAGGTCGGCGTGGGCTTGGTCGAGCAGTATCGGGTGGATGTCGGCGTTTCGGTCGCGACCGGGGCGGCATTCCTGCTCGAACCGCAGATCAAGAGCGAATCCCTCGTCCAGCGGACCGGGCGCCGGCCCGTCACCCTCCTGAGCCGCGACGGGCCCCATGGCTTCGTTCGCGACGCGGACGGGGCCAAGCAGGGGTTCGGCAAGTCCCTTCTCGCGACGGAAACGGCCCTCGCGGCGGTGCAGAACGGCGCGGCCTTCCCCGAGCTCGACCTCACGCGCCGCACGCTTCTGGAGTGGCGGTTCTATCACGACTTCCGTACCGATGCTGGCTCCCGGCTCCGGCGTCCCTGTCTCGCGGTGGCGACGCCGACCTTGTCCTCGGACGGCTCCGACCTCGCCGCCGTGTTCGCGACGCTCGCCCATATCCGTCAGGATACCGTCGATCTCGACGAGGCCGTGGGGGACGCCTTCCCCGGTGCGCGCCTCGTCGTCCCCGAGCCCGGCCGGGAGGCGCGTTTCGGCCTGATCTTTCCCGACTACCCCAAGCGCGTCTTCGAGGCGTCCGAGCTGTCCGACGGGACGCTGCGCTTCCTCGCCCTGGCGGGGGCGCTGCTGGCCTACCGGCTGCCGCCCTTCATCGCCTTGAACGAGCCCGAGACGAGCCTCCACCCGGATCTGCTCGAGCCGCTGGCGCGGATGATCGTCAAGGCGTCCGAGCGGACCCAGGTCTGGCTGGTCACGCATTCCGAGCGCCTGGCGCAGGCCATCGCCCACAGCGGGCGCGTCGGCCCTCGCCTCGTCGTCAAGCGCGAGGGCGCGACATGGATCGACGGGCTCAAGCTCTCCGGCGCGTTCGACGACGACGAAGACTGAGCGCCACTCGGGCCGACCTCACTCCTTGTCGAGGCTGAGGTCCGGCGCCTCGGGGTTCTTCATGCCGACGACGTGATAGCCGGCGTCGACATGCAGGATCTCGCCGGTCATGCCGCGCGACATGTCGGACACGAGATAGGCCGCCGTCTCGCCGACCTCGTCGATGGTCACGGTCCGGCGCAGGGGGGCGTTGTACTCGTTCCACTTGAGGATGTAGCGGAAGTCGCCGATGCCCGACGCCGCCAGCGTCTTGATCGGGCCGGCCGAGATCGCGTTGACCCGGATTTTTTGCGGACCCAGGTCGGCGGCCAGATACCGGACCGAGGCTTCGAGCGCCGCTTTCGCCACGCCCATGACGTTGTAGTGCGGCATCCACTTCTCGGCGCCGTAATAGGTCAGCGTCAGCAGCGAGCCGCCGTTCGGCATCAGCTTCTCGGCGCGCTGCGCCACCGCCGTGAACGAGTAGCAGGAGATCAGCAGCGACTTGGTGAAGTTGCCCTCGCTGGTCTCGATGTAGCGGCCGGTCAGCTCGTCCTTGTCGGAGAAGGCGATGCAGTGGATGACAAAATCGATCCCCTGCGGAAAGATCTCGCCGGCCCGCGCGAACACCGCGTCGATGGAGGCCGGGTCGGTCACGTCGCAATGGCCGACGACATGGGCGTCGAGCTCGCGGGCCAGCGGCTCGACGCGCTTCTTGAGGGCGTCGCCCTGGTAGGTGAAGGCGAGCTCGGCGCCGTGCGCATGGGCGCTCTTGGCGATGCCCCAGGCGATCGAGCGGTTGTTGGCGACGCCGAGCACCAGCCCCTTCTTGCCCGCGAGCAGCCCTGACCCGGCGGGTCGTGCGCTGCCGAGGTCGTGAGCCGGGTCCTTATCCGCCATGCGAGTCACCTGCCAGAACGCTGTCTTGTCCGCCCGTGCCCCCGGCGCGCGGGCGCCCGCTCCCGCCGGAGGTCGGCCCTCGTTCGCCGGTGGCATCCTTAGCGGACGCGTGCGGGCGACGGAAGTCCGGCGCCGGGCTGTCGCGGCGGCGGTGTCACTCGCCCTGCGCCGCCCGGCTGGCCTGGGCATAGGCGGTGAGCGCCGCGTCGTCCGCCGGCAGGACGATGGCGGTGGTCGCCAGCAGGTCGCCGGAGGTGCCGTCCTTCCTGGGCAGGCCCTTGCCGCGCAGGCGGAAGGTACGGCCCGAGCTCGTCATCGCCGGCACCTTCATCTCGACGGTCCCGGTCAGCGTCGGCACCCGCAAGGGGCCGCCGAGCACCGCGTCCGCGAGCGGCAGGTCGACATGGGTGCGCAGGTCCGCGCCCTCGATGGTGAAGCGGGGATGCGGCAGGATGCGGATGGTCAGCATCGCGTCGCCCGGCTCGGCGCGGGGGCCGGCACCGGGATGGCCGAGGCCGCGCAGCCGGATGGTCTGGCCGTCGACGACGCCGCGCGGGATCACCACGTCGACGTCGCGGCCGCCCGGCAATCCGAGGCGCAGCTTCTCCTCGCCGGCGACCTGCTCCAGCGTCACCGAGAGCTCGGCGGCGATGTCCTCGCCGCGCGCCGGTCCGCGCTGCTGGAAGCCGCCGGGCCCCGCGCCGGGTCCGCCGGCGCCGGCCGCGCGAAAAGCCTCGCCGAACAGCGTCGAGAAGATGTCGTCGCCGATGCCCCCCCCGCCCGCCGGCCGGGGGCCGCGCCCGCCCGCCATGTTCTCGAAGTCGAAGGCGTTGGAGCGCCCGCCGAATCCCGAGAACCCCTCGAAATTGGGCGCGCGCGGCTTGCCGTCGCCGTCGATCTCGCCGCGGTCGAACTGGCCGCGCTTCTCCGCGTCGCCGAGGATCTCGTAGGCCGAGTTCGCTTCCGCGAAGCGATCCTTGGCCTTGACGTCGTCCTTGTTGCGGTCGGGGTGATAGGTCTTGGCGAGCCGGCGGTAGGCCTTCTTGATGTCGGCCTCGCTCGCGCCCTTGGGCACGCCGAGCACGTCGTAGGGATTGCGCATCGCTTTGAGTCGTCGGGGTCTCGGGGCCGCTTGCGGCGGCGGAGGGGATCGACCCTGATGTGGATCGCCTGTTGCGCTCTTGCAACGGAGCGCGGCGCGAAGTTTCGCTCAAGATCGGCCGGCGTCAAGCGATCCCGGTCAGGCTTTCGGATTGGGGCCGCCTCGGGCCTGGCGCAGGCGCTTGAGGGCCCAGGTGCCGCCCGAGGGTTTGCAGCCGGTGCCGCGCACGAAGCGGCTGCCGTCGGGCGTGATGACGGAGGCCAGGAAGTCGCGGCAGATCTCGTCTTCGGCGACGTAGGGAAGGCCGGTGGGGTTCACCGAGCCGCGCAGGGTCGTCTCCGGGTTGTCCCACTTGACGGGGCGGCCGTTCCCCTGCGGATCGAGGGCGACGGTGAGCGCCGCGTGGGCGCGCCGCCAGTCCTCCTCGCAGAGATCCGGCCCGAAGCTCGTCGGGCGCTTGCCGATGCTGCCGGTGACGGTGGGCTCGTCCGCGAGTGCCGGCGGCGCCGTCTCGGGCTCGGCCTGGAACACGATCAGCGCCTGGCTGCACCCGCCGAGCGCGAGCGGCCCGAGCAGCGCCAGCAGGCCCGCGACGACCTGCGTCCGGCGAGGGTGGCGCCCGCCGGATTCGCGGGGCGCCGGGGCTTTTTTAGAGCGGCGAAGACGCATTACACCTGAGCTCTCGACGGCTGGTACGCTGAAACTCTCGTGCCCGTCGTCGGTGCCCCCGACCCGGATGTCACAGGCGAGGATAGAAGCGTGGATCGGTTAAGGATCGATGAGACGGGCCCCGACTTCACCCTGAGCGCGGACCCGTGGGCGCTCTTCACCCAGTGGATGGCTGAGGCCGAGCGCAGCGAACCCGAGGACGCCAACGCGATGTCGCTCGCCACCGCCGGCAGCGACGGGCTCCCGGACGTGCGGGTGGTGCTCCTGAAGGGCGCAGACCCGCGCGGCTTCGTATTCTACACGAATGTCGAATCGGCCAAGGGCGAGGAGCTGGCCCAGAACCCGCAGGCCGCGATGGTGCTCTACTGGAAGAGCCTGCGCCGTCAGGTGCGCGCCCGCGGCCCGGTGACGCGCGTCAGCGATTCCGAGGCGGACGCCTATTTCGCCTCCCGCCGCCGGGAGAGCCGCATCGGCGCCCTGGCGAGCAGCCAGTCGCGCCCGCTGGCCGACCGGCAGACCCTCATGGCACAGGTGGCGGAGCTGACCGCCCGCTACGAGGGCCAGATGGTGCCGAGGCCCGAGCGCTGGACGGGCTTCCGCATCGCGCCCGTCACCATCGAGTTCTGGCAGAACGGCGATTTCCGGCTCCACGACCGGGTGCGGTTCACCCGCGACGGCGACCGCTGGAGCCGCGCGCGGCTCTATCCGTGAGCCGCGGCCGGACCCGCGAGGGCGGGTCCGGGCAACGGGGCGTCAGGCGCGCCAGAACGGCTTCAGGCTCTCCGCGCGGATGGCGTGGACGTCGAGGCCCGCCTCCCGGCACTGCTCGGGATGCAGGGCGGCGAGGGCGCGGCGAACGCGGATGCGCCGGGCCCAGACCTGCCAGATCGGGGCGGGCTTGGCACCGGCGTGGCGCGAAACGGCGAAGAAGCTGTCGAGTTGCCGGGATGTGACGGCGGCGGACATGACGGTCTGATCCGATGACGATGACGGGAGCGATCCGCTCGGGATTGCCTGCGCAGGATTGAACCGATAGGTATCTCGGTGCAATCGAAACATTGAACTCGGATCAATTTTGCGAATGTCCGATTATCGCGGGGTGGCCGATCTCGTGGCCGCCGAGATCGCGGCGGGACGGCTCGGGCCCGGCGACCGCCTGCCCCCGCAGCGGGACTTCGCCTATGCGCGCGGGATCGCGGTCTCCACCGCCAGCCGGGTCTACGCGGAGCTCGCCCGGCGCGGCCTCGTCACCGGCGAGGTCGGGCGCGGCACCTATGTCCGCTCCGATCTCGGCGCCCCGCAGGCGATGCAGTCCGAGCCGCCGCCGGCGGCGCTCGACCTCCAGCGCACCCATTCGACCCTGCCGGAGCAGGAGAGCGCCCTTGCCGAGGTGCTCGGCGTCCTCGCCCGCAACGGGGCGATGGGCACCGCGCTCAACCAGTACGGCCCGGCGGGGACGCCGCGCGCGCGGAGCGCCGCCGCCCGCTTCCTCGCCGTCGACGGGTTTTCCCCCGATCCCGACGGCATCCTGTTCACCGGCAACGGGCGCCAAGCGCTGGCGGCGGCGCTCGCCGCCCTGGCGCTGCCCGGCGAGCGCATCGGCTGCGAGCCGCTGACCTATCCGGCGGTCAAGGGGATTGCCTCGCGGCTCGGCATCGCCCTGGTGCCGCTCGCCCTCGACGCGGAGGGCGTGCGCCCGGAGGCGATCCTCGCGGCGCATCGCGCGGCGCCCTTGAGCGGCCTCTATCTCCAGCCGACCCTGCACAGCCCGCTCGGGCTCACGATGGGCCCCTCCCGCCGGCGGGAAATCGCCTCGGTGCTGGCCGCGACCGGGCTCATGGCCATCGAGGACGGGGTCTACAGCTTCCTCGCCGACGCGGTGCCCCTGGCCGCCTGCGCGCCAGACCGCACGATCCTGGTGGACAGCCTGTCGAAGCGGGTGATGCCGGGCCTCACCCTCGGCCTGATCGCGAGCCCGCGCGACTGGACCGACCGGCTCGCGGCCTCCGTCCGGCAGGGCGGCTGGTCGGCGACGGGGGTGCCGCTGGCGGCCGGGGTGCAGTGGATGAGCGACGGCACGGCGGCCCGGCTCGCCCTCGTCAAGCGGGCGGATGCGCGGGCGCGGCAGGCGATCGCGCGCGCGGGGCTCGCCGGCTTGCAGGTCGGCGGCGATCCCGCCGCCTACCATCTCTGGCTCACCCTGCCGGAGAGCTGGCGCGCGGAAGCCTTCGCGACGGCCGCCCTGAGGCAGGGCGTCGCGCTCACGGCGGCACCGGCCTTCGCCGTGCATCCGGGCCACGCCCCGAACGCGGTCCGCCTCGCGCTGGCGGCGCCCTCGCGCGATGATCTCGCGCGGGCCCTCGCGATCCTGCGGCGCCTCGCCCTCGGCGGGGACGAGGCCGTGACGGATTGAGGCGGCCGCGCTTGCTGCAACGCGGTGACGAAGCTGGATTTCGCCGGCCGCACCGCTTAGACCTGAGCGGGCACCGCACGAGGCGAGGCGGCTCTTCCGCCGGCCCTCCTCCCCGATGCGCGAAGAGGCAGGCTCTTGCCCGTACCGACCAACGATCGCCGGCGCGTCATGCTGCTCACCGGGGCGAGCCGGGGCATCGGCCACGCCACCGTGAAGCGATTCTCGGCCGCGGGCTGGCGCGTCATCACCTGCTCGCGCCATCCCTTCCCGGAGAACTGCCCCTGGGAGATGGGTCCCGAGGACCATCTCCAGGTCGATCTCGCCGATGCCGCCGATACCGAGCGCGCCATCGCGGAGGTGGCCGGGCGCCTCGATGCCGAGGGCGGCCTGCTCCACGCCCTCGTCAACAATGCCGGCATCTCGCCCAAGGGTCCCGAGGGCAGCCGCCTCGGCGCCCTCGCCACCCCCTACGAGGCGTGGGCGCGGGTGTTCCAGGTGAACTTCTTCGCGCCGATGCTGCTGGCGCGGGGGCTGCGCCACGAGCTGACCCGTGCCAAGGGGTCCATCGTCAACGTCACCTCCATCGCGGGCTCGCGGGTGCATCCCTTCGCGGGGGCGGCCTACGGCACCTCGAAGGCGGCGCTCGCCGGGCTCACCCGCGAGATGGCCGCCGATTTCGGGCCGCTCGGGGTGCGCGTCAACGCGATCTCGCCCGGCGAGATCGACACCGCGATCCTCTCGCCCGGCACCGAGAAGCTGGTGGAGCAGATCCCGCAGCGCCGCCTCGGCACCCCCGACGAGGTGGCCAAGGCGATCTATTTCCTGTGCACGGAGGCGTCGTCCTACGTGAACGGCGCCGAGCTGCACATCAACGGCGGACAGCATGTCTGACCGCCGGGCGCGTGCGGTTCTCCTCCTCCTCGCCCTGCCGATCTCGATCCTGGCGACCGGGGGCGCCCTCGGCGCGGAGACGGCGACGGTCACGATCCTCGATCTCCCCTTCAAGGCACGGGCGCTGCGCGGCCCCGGCAGCGAGGTGGCCGTGGCCGCCGCCACCTCCGGCCTGGTGCCGGGCGCCCGCCCCGGAGCGGCCGTGGCCGCCGGCGAGGAGGCGGCCGACCATGCCCCCGTCGCCGTCGTCTGGGGCGAGGGAGGGGGCGCCGCGCTCAGCCTCGTCGACGGGGCCGTGCGCGCCACGCCGCTCGCCGCCGACGCGGTCGAGGGGCTGGTCGCGGCCGAGACGCCGCGCGGCGCGCTGCCCGGCATCCGCCGCGCCGTCTCCGGTGGCCTGAGCGCCTACCTCACCGGCCCGACCCGCGCGGCCTCCGGCGAGGGCGGCCCCAATGCGTCGAGCCTCACCGTGCGCGAGCGCCAGCCCATGGGGATGAGCGCCGATCCGAAGCCCGTGCAGATCTCGACCAGCAACGTTCCGGCCGGCCCCGAGGCGGTCTTCGCGCCCCGCCGCCCGCGCGCGACGCTCATCGGCGGCCAGCCGGCCTTCGTCGCCGTGACCCTGCGGCCGAGCGGAAAATCCGCCCTCGCCCTCGTCGGGCGCAAGGGCGTCGCCTGGGGGCTCGTCGCGGAGGGGCCGCTCCAGGAGGGCGGCGCCCTCAAGGTGGCGGCGGTGGCCGATTTCGCGAAATCCGGCCAGCCGCAGATCGCCGCCGTGAAGGCGCCGGACGCCGCCGGCACCCTCCAGCTCTGGACGGTCTCCGGCGGGGCGCTCTCGCTCGCCGCCGAGGCGCCGGGCTACGCCGAGGGGGCCGACGATTCCGATCTCGCCGCGACCGTCGACCGGGGCGGGGCGACCGAGCTCGCCCTGCCGGTCGCCGACCGTGGCGCCGTCGCCCTCGTCTCCCTGAAGGGCGGCATCGCGGAGCGCGCCCGCATCCCCCTCCCCGCCCCCGCCGGGTTCGGGCTCGCCGTGCTCGGCAAGGGCGCGCAGGCGCGCCTGCTCGTCGGGCTCGCCGACGGCCGGATCGCCGTGGCGCCGATCCCCGACGCGAAGCCGTGAGCGGGGACGACCGGCTCTTCCCGGCCCGGCCCCTGGTCGGCGCCTCGATCGCGGTGATCCGCGACGGCAAGGTGCTGCTCGCCGCCCGCGCCAACGAGCCCCTGCGCGGGGTCTGGACCCTGCCCGGCGGTCTGGTCGAGACCGGCGAGTCCCTGGCCGAGGCGGCGCTGCGCGAGCTCGGCGAGGAGGTCGGGGTGGCGGCGGAGGTCGTCGCGGGCTTGAGCCCCACCGAGATCATCCGGCGCGACGAGGAGGGGCGCGTGCGCCACCATTACGTCGTCCATCCCCATGCCGCCCTCTGGGTCGGCGGGGAGCCGCAGGCCGGCCCCGAGGCGCTCGGCGTGCGTTGGGCGACGCCGGCGGAAGCCGCCGGCCTTCCCACGACGCCCGGACTGTCGATAACCCTGGAGGAGGCTTTCGCCGCCCTCGCCGGCCGCGCGGGGACGGCCGGGTGAGGAGCGCGCGCGTCCTGATGCTCGCCGCCGCGCTCGGCGCCGCCCTGCCCGGCCCGGCGCAGGCCCAGCAGCGCCCCGCAAGGCCTTCCGCGCCCAAGGCCGCCGAGCCGAAACCGGCGGAGAAGGCCCCTCCGCCCCCGGCTCCCGACGCGCCCGCCCCCTACGACCGCGACCTGATGCGCCTGTCCGAGATCATCGGCGCCCTGGCCTTCCTGCGGGGCCTCTGCGGCGGCCCGGACGCGCCGCAATGGCCGGCCCGGATGAAGGCGCTGATGGAGGCCGAAGGCGTCTCGCCCGCCCGCCGCGAGCGCCTCGCCGGCGCCTATAACCGGGGCTATCGCGGCTACGCCCTCACCTACCGGGTCTGCACGCCCTCCGCGCAGGAGGCCGCGACCCTTTACGCGGCCGAGGGAGACCGGCTCTCGCGCGCTCTCGCTGGCCGATTCGGGGGGTGATCCGGCCACAGTGATGCAAGGGAGCCACGGATGTGGACGCCGTTGTATTTCCGCCGAAATCGAGCGCCGCCGTTAACCTCTCCGAAATTCCCGGCTGGCCGGGGGACGCGGAGCCGCCTATCATCCACTCGTCCCACTGCGGCTCCCGCCGCGGCGCAATGGATGTCGATCCCATGCCCCACACCGCCGATGCCGTGCCTTTCGAGGCGGATCTCGACGAGAAGCGCGCCGCGCTGAGCTATGTCTCGGAAGCGTTCGCGGAGGGCTGTCTCGACGGGCTCGACGGCGACTGCATGGCCCAGGCCGCCCTGTTCGCGGCCTTCCAGGAGCTGGTGGCGAGCTACGGCGAGGATGCCACCGCGCGCTACGCCGAAAGCCTGCCCGAGCGCATCCGCGGCGGCGCCTTCACGACGGGATTGCAGCACTAGAACGCGTCAGTCTGCCGCCGACGGGGCATAAACGGTAAAGGTAATTTCGCATCCGATGGCGGCCAGTGCCGCCATCGTGGTCTGTGAGATGCCGAACTCTGTCGAGTGAGGTCGCGTACCGGCCCGCACCCCGATATTGACTGTCCGCCGCCGGAAGCCGTCCCATAGGCTGCGCGCTTCCGGCGAAAGGTTCTCGATGGCGGCTGTCAGCGCGTCCAGACAGGACTGCGCGTCGCTAAAGGTATCGTTCAGCTCGAACGAAGCCCAGGTAGGCTCCCGGTACATCGGGATCGCCTTGCGACCGAGAGCGGTGATGAATTCAGCCACCCCGGTCTCGCCGTGGACATCGATGTCGACATTCGCGAACCGTGTCGGCGCATCCGCTTCGGAACGCATGTCGGGCCGCTTGCTCCTCAATGGGAAGCCGCCAAAGCCTCCTCGAACACCACGGGCTCGCCCTGCGACAGGCCGGTCAACACGCCCTCCCACATCACCCGCCTGCCCCGCACCAGCGTGCCCACCGGCCAGCCGGTGACGGTCACGCCGTCATAGGGCGTCCAGGCGGATTTCGAGGCGATCCAGTCGTTGCGGATGGTCTCGCGGCGCTTGAGGTCGACCACGGTGACGTCGGCGTCGTAGCCGGCGGCGAGGCGGCCTTTGCGCGCGATACCGAACAGGCGCTTCGGGCCGGCGCTGGTCATGTCGACGAAGCGGGCCAGCGACAGCCGGCCGGCGGCCACATGGTCGAGCATGATCGGCACCAGCGTCTGCACGCCGGTCATCCCCGAGGGCGAATCGGGATAGGGCTTGGCCTTCTCCTCCAGCGTATGGGGCGCGTGGTCGGAGCCAAGGATGTCGGCGACGCCCTGGGTCAGGCCCCGCCAGATGCCGTCGCGGTGGCCGGCGCGCACGGGCGGGTTCATCTGGATGAGATTGCCGAGGCGCGGATAGGCCTCGGCGCCGTCGAGCGTCAGGTGGTGCGGCGTCACCTCGACGCTGGCCACGTCCTTGTGCTCGGCGAGAAACACCATCTCCTCCGCCGTGGAGATGTGCAGGATGTGGATGCGCGCGCCCGTCTCGTGGGCGAGCGCCACCAGCCGCCGGGTCGCCTTCAGCGCCACCTCCGGCGAGCGCCAGACCGGGTGCGACGACGGATCGCCCGGCACGCGCAGGTCTTTCCGCTCGCGCAGCATGGGCTCGTCTTCCGAGTGGAAGGCGGCGCGGCGGCGGATGTTCTTGAGGATCGCCCGAACCCCCGCGTCGTCCTCCACCAGCAGCGCCCCCGTCGAGGAGCCGACGAAGACCTTGATCCCGGCCGCCCCCGGCAGGCGCTCCAGCTCCGCCACCTCTCCCGCGTTCTCGTGGGTGCCGCCGACCCAGAAGGCGAAGTCGCAATGCATCCGGTGGCGGGCGCGCGCCACCTTGTCGGCCAGCGTCGCCGCGCTGGTGGTCAGCGGGTTGGTGTTCGGCATCTCGAAGACGGCGGTGACGCCGCCCATCACCGCGGCGCGGGAGCCCGATTCCAGGTCCTCCTTGTGATCGAGGCCCGGCTCGCGGAAGTGCACCTGGCTGTCGATGACGCCGGGCAGCAGGTGCAGCCCGGTGCAGTCCTGGCGCTCCTGCGCGGGGGCGCCTGCGAGGTCGCCGATCCGCGCGATCCGTCCGGCGCGGATGCCGAGATCGGCGCGGTGCTCGCCGTCGTGGTTCACCACCGTGCCGCCGGAGAGGACGAGATCGAAGGGCTCTTCCATATGGCTGGCTCCGGCGCGGTTGAGGGCGGGTCGGCCGGGGCTTATGTCAGCCCCGCCCCCGGCGCAACGCCGCCGGAGCGACGGACCCCGGAGCCGCCATGCCCATCGCCCTCCTTCCCGACCGCACGATCGTCGCCGTCACGGGCGAGGAGGCCGAGACCTTCCTGCAAGGCGTCGTCACCTGCAACGTCGCCACGCTTGCCGAAGGCGAGGCCCGGCTCGGGGCCCTGCTCACGCCGCAGGGCAAGATCCTGTTCGATTTCCTGATCTCGCGCGGCGAAGGGGGCTTCCGGCTCGACGTCGCCGCCGAGCGCGCCGCCGATCTCGCCAAGCGCCTCGGCCTCTACCGCCTGCGGGCCAAGGTCGCGTTCGCTCCCGATCCGACCGTCGCGGTGGCGGCCGCCTGGGGCGGTTCCGTGCCGGCCGCCGAGGTCTCCACCCTGCGAGACGGGCGCCTGTCCGAGCTTGGGAACCGCCTCTATGCTGCCGAAGGCGCGTTCTCGGCGGACGCGACGGAGGCCGACTATCACGCCCATCGTATCGGCTTGGGCATTCCCGAGGGCGGGCGCGATTTCCCCTTCGGCGAGGCGTTTCCGCACGAGGCGCTGATGGACCAGATCGGCGGCGTCGACTTCAGGAAGGGCTGCTACGTGGGCCAGGAGGTGGTCTCGCGCATGCAGCATCGCGGCACTGCGCGCACCCGCATTGTGCCCGTGGTCTATCGCGACGGGCAGGCGCCGGAGGCCGGCACCGAGATCGTGGCCGGCCAGAAGAGCCTCGGCGCCACCGGCAGCGGCGCCGGCACGCGGGGGCTCGCATCGCTGCGCCTCGACCGCCTCGCCGATGCCCTGGCCGCCGGGGAGCCCCTGCGGGCCGGCGGCGCGACCCTCGGCGTCGAGAAGCCGGCCTTCGCCAGCTTCCCCGTCCCGGACGCCGCCGTCTGAGGCTTGGCCCGACCGGAAGCGCCCGCTAAACCCGGAGGCATGTCAGCGGAAATCGGCCTGATCGCCCATCCCGACGGTTGTCCCCGCTGCTGGTGGGCCGGCCTCGATCCGCTCTATGTCGGCTATCACGACACGGAATGGGGCGTGCCGGAGCACGACTCGCGCGCCCTCTACGAAAAGCTGATCCTCGACGGGTTCCAGGCCGGGCTCTCCTGGATCACGATCCTGCGCCGCCGCGAGGGCTTCCGCCGGGCCTTCGCGGGTTTCGAGCCCGAGCGGATCGCCCGCTTCACCCCCGAGGACGTGGAGCGGCTGATGGGCGATACCGGCATCATCCGCAACCGCGCCAAGATCGTCGGCACCGTCGCCGGGGCGCGGGCATGGCTGCGCATCGAGGAGAGCGGCCCCGGCTTCTCCCGCTTCCTGTGGGACTTCGTGGACGGCGTGCCGATCCAGGGCGGCCTCCGCTCGCGCGCCGATGTCGCCACACAGACCGAGGTCTCGGCGCGCATTGGCAAGGCTCTGAAGGCGGAAGGCTTTTCGTTCGTCGGGCCGACCATCGTCCACGCCTTCATGCAGGCGGTGGGGATGGTCAACGACCATCTCGTCGGCTGCCACCGGCACGCGGCCTGCGCGGCTCTCGGCAATCCGACGTGAGCCGGCCGCGTGAGAGAACCGCGCGCGCCTGGCAGCGCATGCTCTCCGGGCGCCGGCTCGATCTCCTCGACCCCTCGCCCCTCGACATCGAGATCGCCGACATCGCCCACGGGCTCGCCCGCGTCGCCCGCTGGAACGGCCAGACGGAGGGGCCGCACGTCTTCTCGGTGGCTCAGCATTCCCTGCTGGTGGAGGCGGTCGGCCGCCATCTCGACCCCGAGCTGACGCCGCCGCAGGCCCTGGAGCTGCTGCTGCACGACGCGCCCGAATACGTCGTCGGCGACATCATCTCGCCCCTGAAGGCGGCCATCGGCGATTCCTACAAGGGCGTCGAGCGGCGCCTGCTCGCGGCCATCCGACGCCGCTTCGGGCTCCCCGCCCCGAGCCCCGCCTTCGCCCGCCTCGTCAAGCGCGCGGACCGCATCGCGGCCCAGGCAGAGGCGGTGCGGCTCGCCGGGTTCTCGCCGGAAGAGGCCGCACGCTATTTCGGCCGCCCGCGCTGGCTGCCCGAGCCGGTGACGGCACTCTGCGAGCCCTGGCCCACCGCCGAGGCGCAGGCGCGCTACCTCGCCCGCTTCCACGAGCTCCTGCCCCCGGATTGACGCCGCCGCCGCAACCGCCCCAGGAAGCGCCATGCCCCGCATCCATGTCTGCTCCCTCGCACGCCTGCCCGAGACCCTCGCGTCGAGCGGGGCGAGCCATGTCCTCACGCTGCTCGGCAACCGCGCGAAGATGGAGCGTCCGGCCGCGATCCGCCCGGACCGCTACGAGGCGGTGCTCGTCAGCGACGTGGTCGCGGCGCAGGAGGGGCACGTCCTGCCCGCCGAGGAGCATGTGGCGCGCATCCTCGCCTTCGCGCGGGCCTGGGACCGGGAGAAGCCGCTCCTCATCCACTGCTACGCGGGCGTCAGCCGCTCGACGGCGGCCGCCTATATCGCCGCCTGCGCCCTGATGCCCGAGCGCGACGAGGGCGAGATGGCGCGCGTCCTGCGCGCGGCCTCCCCCACCGCGACCCCGAACCGCCTCTTCGTCGAGATCGGCGACGGCCTGCTCGGGCGTCGGGGCCGCATGGTCGCGGGCATAGCCGCCATCGGCCGGGGCGAGGACTGCTTCGAGGGAACGCCCTTCCACATCCCCCTCGACTGACGGATCCCCCGAAGAATCCTGTGGCCGAAACGACGCCCCGGCCGGCGATTGCGTGCCCGCCGGCACCGCGCCCCGGCGCGGCAGGGTTGTATGCCGGAGCCTCGGCGATTTAGAACCGACCTCAAGAGGAATGCGTGGGATGACAGAAGCCCGACCGTCCGCGGCGTCGAAGACCGGCGCGCCGGCGCAGGATACGCCGTTCGAAGGCATGCCGTTCGAGGCGGCGCTGGCCGAGCTCGAGGAGATCGTGCGCCAGCTCGAGCAGGGCGACGTTCCGCTCGAACGCTCGATCGCCATCTACGAGCGCGGCGAGACCCTGAAGCGCCATTGCGACGGGCTGCTGAAGACCGCCGAGCAGCGCATCCAGAGAATCGCGACGGGGCCGGATGGCAAGGCCGCCGGCGTCGCTCCCCTCGACGTCGAGTAGGGCCGCCCGATGGCGCCTCCCCCGGCGGTTTCCTTCGGCGGCACAGGCCTTTCGGCCCTGCCCCGCCTGTCCGACACGACTGCCCGTGGCGCGCCGATGCCCGCGCCGCGCGGTCGCCAGTGAGGGTTCAGCCCGTGTCCTCGACTTCCACCTCTCTCCTTGACGGCCTGTCTGACCCGTCGTCGCTTCGGCTGTTGCCGGAGTCTGAGTTGCAGGCTGTTGCGGACGCGGTTCGGTCGGAGATGATCGATGCGGTGTCGGTGACGGGGGGGCATCTGGGCTCGGGGCTCGGGGTGGTGGAGCTGACGGTGGCGCTGCACCACGTCTTCGACACCCCCGACGACCGCATCGTCTGGGATGTCGGCCACCAGGCCTATCCGCACAAGATCCTCACCGGGCGGCGCGACCGCATCCGCACGCTCCGCCAGGGGGGCGGGCTGTCGGGCTTCACCAAGCGGAGCGAGAGCGTCTACGATCCGTTCGGCGCGGCCCATTCCTCGACCTCGATCTCGGCCGGGCTCGGCATGGCCGTGGCGCGCGATCTCGACGCGGCCGCCGCCAAGGCGAAGGGCGCCGAGGCCCCCAAGCGCAAGAACGTGGTGGCCGTGATCGGCGACGGCTCGATGTCGGCGGGCATGGCCTACGAGGCGATGAACAACGCCGGCGCCATGCATTCGCGCCTCATCGTGGTGCTCAACGACAACGACATGTCCATCGCCCCGCCGGTGGGCGCCATGTCGGCCTATCTGGCGCGGCTCGCTTCCGGGGGCGCCTATCGGGGCTTGCGCGAGACAGCCAAGCAGCTCGGCAAGCTCCTGCCCAAGGCGATCTACGAGCGCGCCGCGCGCGCCGAGGAATATGCCCGCAACCTGATCACGGGGGGCGGCGGCACCATGTTCGAGGAGATGGGCTTCTACTACGTGGGCCCCGTCGACGGGCACAATCTCGACCACCTGCTGCCCGTGCTCAAGAACGTGCGCGATTCCGACCAGGGCCCGATCCTGCTCCACGTCGTCACGCGCAAGGGCAAGGGCTACGGCCCGGCCGAGGCCAGCGCCGACCGCTATCACGGCGTCGTCAAGTTCGACGTGCTCTCGGGGGTGCAGGCCAAGGCCAAGCCCAATGCGCCGGCCTATACCCGGGTGTTCGGCGAGAGCCTGATCAAGGCGGCGGATGCCGACGACAAGGTGGTGGCGATCACCGCCGCCATGCCCGGCGGCACCGGCATCGACCTGTTCGGCAAGGCGCACCCGGACAAGACCTTCGACGTCGGCATCGCCGAGCAGCACGCGGTGACGTTTGCGGGCGGGCTGGCGACGGAGGGCTACAAGCCGTTCGTGGCGATCTACTCGACCTTCCTGCAACGGGCCTACGACCAGGTGGTGCACGACGTGGCCTTGCAGAACCTGCCCGTGCGCTTCTGCATGGACCGGGCGGGGCTGGTCGGCGCGGACGGGGCGACGCATGCGGGCGCCTTCGACCTCGCCTATCTGTGCTGCCTGCCGAACATGACGGTGATGGCGGCCTCCGACGAGGCCGAGCTGGTGCACATGGTGGCGACCCTGCACGCGCATGACGGCGGCCCGAGCGCGCTGCGCTATCCGCGCGGCGAGGGCGTCGGGGTCGACCTGCCGGAGAAGGGCGAGGTGCTCGAGATCGGCAAGGGCCGGATCGTGCGCCGCGCGGGGGAGACCAAGGGCGGCGCGCGGGTGGCGCTGCTGTCCCTCGGCACGCGCCTCGCCGAGGCGCTCAAGGCCGCCGACAGGCTGGAGGAAGCGGGCGTCGCCGTCACCGTGGCGGACGCGCGCTTCGCCAAGCCGCTCGACGAGGCGCTGATCCTCGATCTCGCCGCCACGCACGACGTGCTGGTGACGCTGGAGGAGGGCTCGGTGGGCGGCTTCGGGGCGATGGTGCTGCATCTGCTCGCCGAGAAGGGCGCCCTCGATGCCGGCCGCGTCCGGGTCCGCACCATGACGCTCCCCGACCGCTACCAGGACCACGACACCCCCGACAAAATGTACGCCGACGCAAAGCTCGACGCCGACGGAATCGTCGACATGGTCCAAAAGACAATCCCCGAGAAAAAGGGTCGCGGCGCCAATGTCGTCAGCGTCGCCCGCCGGCCGCGCTGAGGCGCGAAGGCTTCAGACCCCCTCCCCCGCCATCGCCTGACGCTGGCGGTCGAGCTCCTCGCTGTAGCGCTTGAGCGTGTGGCTCTCGGTGAGGAGACCGATCACGGTAAGCGTCGCCGCGTCGTCGACGACGGCGAGCGCCTCGCTCTCGGTTCGGTCGAAGGCGGCGGCTGCCTCCTTGGCGTTCATCTCCGGGGTCAGGAAGTCCCGCGGGTGGCGCAGGATGTCGGCGAGCGTCCGGGGCTCCCCTTCGGCGTCGCGGGCGGCGTCGTCGCGCATGGCGGCATGGGCCTCTGGTACCATGACGATGCCGGCATAGCGCTCCGCCCCGTCCACGACCACGATCCGCGAGGGCGAGCCGAGGGGATGGGCGCGCAGGAACTCCGCCAGCGGCATGTCGACCCGCACCGGCCGGATCTCGCGCCGCATCAGCCGGCCGACGGTGAGGTTTCGGATCCAGCCGATGTCGTGGGCCGAGCGGATGCTCTCCCCGCGCAGGTGGAAGCGCCAGGTGGCGAAGGAGTAGCCGAAGGTCTTCCGCACCGCGAGGGAGGAGGCGATCACCGCCACAAGCACCAGCCCCGTGACGGGAAAGCTGCCCGTGGCCTCGAGCGCCAGGAAGGTCATGGTCAGCGGCCCACCGACCACCGCCACCGCCAGCGCGCTCATGCCGATCACCGCGTAATCCGGCGGCATCAGCCCGAAGGAGGCGAGGCCCGGCGAGAGCGCGTAGAAGATCTTGCCCGCCAGCGCCCCGAGAAAAAGCGAGGCGAAGAACAATCCTCCGCGAAACCCCGAGCCGATGGAGAGAGCGGAGGCCGTCGCCTTGCCCGCGTAGAGCAGCGCCAGCCCCGCCGCGCCATAGGCCGGCGCCTCCGCCGAGACATGCAGGTGCAGCGCCCCGTGCCCGCCCGACAGCACCTGCGGGCCGAGGGTCAGGGCGAGGAGGCCGACGCCGAGGCCGCCGAGGGCGGGCGCCGCCGCCTGCGGCAGCCTGGTCGCGCGCACGGCCTGCTCCACCAGGGTGACGCCGCGCATCAGGGCGATGCCGAGACCCGCGCAGACGAGCCCCAGGGCGACGCTCGGGATCGTGTCCAGGCCGGAGACCGCCGCCGCGAAGGACGAGCCGGCCTCCGGGATCGCCGCGAGCGCCGGCCCGGAGACCAGCGCCCGCGAGACGAGGCTTCCGCACAACGCCGCGACCACCACCGGCGTCAGGGTGGCGATGGAATAGGTGCCGATGATGAGCTCGAACGCGTAGAAGGCGCCCGTGAGCGGCGCGCCGAAGGCGGCCGCGATGGCGGCGGCCGATCCGCATCCGACCAGCGTGCGCAGGTCTCCCCGGCGGACCTCGAAGGCGAGCCCGAGCCGCGAGGCGATGCTGGCCGAGAGCTGCGTGTAGCCGGCCTCCAGCCCCACCGAGGCGCCGCAGCCGTTGGAGAGGACGTTCTGCGCGGCGACATAGGCGGAATCGCGTAGCGACAGCCGGCCGCCATGCAGCGCGTTCGCCTCGATGGGGTCGATCACCGGCCGCCTCTTGCCGCGTCTCAGCCCGATGGCGAGGACGGTGAGGCCCAGCACGATCCCGCCGAGCGCCGGGACGAGGGCCAGCCAGGGGCTCGCCAGTGCCGACGACGCGCTGAGACGGGTGCCGTGGGAGAGCCCGTAGAGGTGCTCGCGCATTCCCTGCGCGACGAGATTCATGCCCGACACCGCGACGCCCGAGGCGCAGCCGATCACGGCGGCGAGGAGGGCGAGGCCGATCTCGCTGCCGCGGACGAGGCCGCGCAGGCGGCCGGGCGCCTGAAGGATCGTCCGGCGGTCGAGCAGGCGGCGCGCCGGGGCGCGGGTCGGGGGCATCGTGTCTCCGGTCAATGTCCCGCTTGTGGCCGCGAGCGGGTGGCGCGCGCAAGCCCGCCGCCGTCCCGAGCGGGCGCCGCGTCCACAAGGCGCAAAAGAGAAGGGCCGGGAGCTTGAAAACCGGCCGACCCCGCGATACACGCAGCGCCTCGGGCCGCCGTAGCTCAGTTGGTTAGAGCACCAGATTGTGGATCTGGGGGTCCCCCGTTCGAGCCGGGGCGGTGGTACCATCGAATTTATCGGACGTTGCGAGGGGTTGGCTTCAGGCTGGCCCCTTTTTGCTGTCGCGGCCTTCTTCGTTCGCGGCAGGCCCGTCCCGGCGGCGATTCATGGCGGCTTGGGCCTCATGCCTGCGTCGACCGCGCCCGGCAGGAGCCTGTTTGAGAGACGTTGCTTCCGGTTCCCCATCCCGAGAGACGGCGGAACAATCGATCGGGGTCTGTCGGGCGCGTCTGAAAGCGCCTAGAGCGGATGCTTCCATGCGCGCGGTTCCGCATGGAGGGAGACGGGCGTGGCAATCCATGTGATCACGGGGGGCGCGGGCTTCGTCGCCGTCAATCTCGCCGGGAGACTGCTGGATCGGGGCGTCGGCGTGCTCGCGCTCGACGACCTGTCGCGGGGGCGGCGCGACTATTGGGAGCCTTTCGCCGGGCGCGACGGATTTCGCTCCGAGGTCGTCGATCTGACGGACCTGACCGCCTTTCGCGCCGCCTTGGCCCCGGCCGCCGAGCGGGGCGGCGTGTCCGACATCTGGCACCTCGCGGCCAATTCCGACATTCCCGCCGGTATCGCCGACCCGGCGATAGACCTCCGGCAGACCTTCATGACGACGTTCAACACCCTGATCGTCGCGAAGGAGGTCTCGGCGCAGGTTCTCCATTTCGCGTCGAGCTCGGCCATTTACGGCGATCTCGGCGAGCAGGCGATCCACGAGGATATCGGGCCGCTCGAGCCGATCTCGAACTACGGCGCCATGAAGCTCGCCTCGGAGGCGCAGATCCGCGCGGCGGTCGAGGCCCATTTGCCGCGTGCGAACGTATTCCGCTTTCCCAACGTCGTCGGCGTGCCCGCGACCCACGGAGTGATGCTCGACTTCGTCCACAAGCTGCGCGCGACCCCGGACACCCTCGACGTGCTCGGCGACGGCTCCCAGCGCAAGGCCTATCTTCATGTCGAGGATCTCGTCGAGGCGATGCTGTTCATCGCCGACAAGGCGCCCGCCCGCTACAACGTCTACAACGTCGGTCCCTCGGACGAGGGCATCCATGTCCGCGAGATCGCCGAAATCGTGCGCGACCGCGTGTCGCCCGCCGCCCGCATCCGGTACGGAACGGGCTCGCGCGGCTGGATCGGCGACGTGCCGCGCTTCCGATACAGCACCGAGCGTCTGGCGCGGCTCGGCTGGAGCCCGCGGCTCGACTCGCGCGCCGCCGTGCTGCGGGCCGTGGACCAGATCGTCGCGCAGGAAACGGGGCGGCCCTGACGATGCGGCTACCGCTTGGCGGAACGGTGGCCGTCTCGTCCCGATCCGGCGAGGCGGGCCAGGCTCGTCTCGCCCAAGTCCTTCTTGTGCAAGCTCATCTCGCTCTCGCCGCCCTGCCCTTTCCCCCGAACCCCGACGACCGTCGATGATCATCAGCCGAACTCCGCTCAGGATGAGCTTCGTTGGCGGCGGCAGCGACATGCCGGACTTCTATCGGCGTCACGGCGGCGCGGTGCTCAGCACGGCGATCGACAAATACGTCTACGTCAATATCAACCGGAAGTTCGACGGCGGCATCCGGCTGGCCTATTCGAAGACCGAGGAGGTCGAGTCCGTCGAGCAGATCGAGCACCGGCTCGTGCGCGCCGCCTTCGACCTGATGAAGATCGATGGCGGGGTCGAGATCACGACGATCGCGGATATCCCCTCTCGCGGCACCGGCCTGGGCTCGTCGAGCACCTTCACCGTCGGGCTCCTGAATGCGCTGTCGGCCTATCTCGGGCGCCACATCTCGGCGGAGGATCTCGGCCGGATGAGCTGCGAGATCGAGATCGGGCGCTGCGGCGAGCCGATCGGCAAGCAGGATCAATACGCCGCCGCGTATGGGGGGCTGAACCTCATCGAGTTCAAGGCCGACGACAGCGTGGTCGTCTCGCCCATCATCATGCAGCCGAGCGTTCGCGACAGCCTCGAACGGCGCATCCTGATTTTCTATACCGGCATCACCCGCAGCGCGTCCCACATCCTGAAGCAGCAGTCGGAGGCGGTCACGAGCGACCGTGCGAAGCGAGGCGCCCTGGTTCGGATGGTCGAGCTCGCCTACGTGCTCCGGGAGGAGCTCCAGAACGGCAATCTCGACTCGTTCGGCGAGATCCTCGACGACAACTGGAGCCTGAAGAAGACCCTCGCGAGCGGCATCAGCACCGACGAGATCGACCATTGGTATGCGCTGGGCAAGAAGGCGGGCGCGCTCGGAGGCAAGCTTCTCGGCGCGGGCTCGGGCGGGTTCCTGATGCTCTATGCGCCGGAGGAGCGCCACGCGGCCGTCGCCGAGGCGCTCGGCATGCTGCGGCTCATCAAGTTCCGCTTCGATACGATGGGAAGCCGGATCATCTTCTACAATCCGACCACCACCTTCTGAGGCGGTCGCTACACGCTCCCCAGGCCGGCGCAATCTCCGCATCACGCGGCTGCCGTTCTAACCGGCCGGCGCCGGAAGGAGGTCGTCCATCGTGAGTTGCAGATCGTCGCTCCGCCGACCGCTCTCGATCAGTGCGTCCTCGTCCCGCAGGCGGCTTGCATAGATCGCCTCGGCCTCGGCAGGGCTCGAACCGCGCCCCGTCAGGGTCCGAAGGATCCGGCGGTGCCGTTCCTCCTCGTTCCCCCCGACCCAGACGCGGTGGACGGCACGGCGTGCGGCCGGCGACTCCGGCAGGGCGAAGAGAAGCGCGGGCACGCCTTCGAGGATCAGCACCGTCTCCCGCTCGAGCGTTGCGTGATCGACCGCCGGATGCCGCGTCCGCGTATGGCGATCGTACCAGGGAAGGGTCAGCTCGGTGGCCGTGCCGCTTTCCAGCCAGGGCGAGAGCATGGCGCGCGCCGCTTCGAGCTCGTAGCGGCCGAGGAGGCCGTTGCCGTCACGGTCGGCGGCGCTTTTGATGAACCTGTCCAGCGCGAGATCCAGCGGCTTGCCGCCCCGCTCGGCGAGGGTCCAGGCGAGGGCGCGCGCGACCGTCGACTTGCCGAGATGGGCCCGTCCCCCGATCAGGACGACGTCTCCGGGGCGAATGCGCGCGGTGAGCGGCGCGAGCCGATCCCGCAGTGCCGGATAGGTCTCGAGGATGAACCGCACCGCTGCGGGGACGTCGTCGACCACCACGTCCGGCGTGACGCGAGCCCGGCCGTCGCGTCCGCCTTCTCCGGTGTGGACCAGGATGGACCGCAGGCCGCTTCGCTTGGCCGCCAGCATGTCCGTGGTCGAATCGCCGACGAACCAGGATTGCTGCATGTCGAGATTGAGGCGCTCGCGGGCCTCTTCGATCAGCGCGATGCCGGGCTTCCGGCAGGCGCATCGGATCTTCAGCGACGCGACCTCGCCGGAGAACCCGGCATCGGGATGGTGCGGGCAGAGCAGGATGAGGTCCAGCCATCCGCCGCTCCGGCCGAGCTCCGTCTCCAGCTTGTTGTGGATCAGGCGCAGGTCTTGAAGCGTCGCCTCGCCGCGGGCGATGACGGGCTGGTTGGTGACGAGGCCGACGCGGTATTCCGCATCGTTCAGCCTGCGGACCGCCTGGGCGATGCCCGGCAGGAGATGCAGGTCCTCGTGGTCGCGGATGTGCCCCGCGAGCTGGTTGAGGGTGCCGTCCCGGTCGAACAGAACCCCCTTCTGCGGCCTGCTCGATCTGGCGCGCTCGACCACGCCCGTGCGCAGATGGCGGACGGCCTTGTCGAGACGCGCGGGGGTGCCGATGTCCTTGATGTACTCGAAGGAGACGTAGCCGCGCAGCCGCTCGCCGGCGGCGACCATGCGCGGAAAGAGGTCCTTGGCGAAGTCGAGCGGGGGGGAGGCGTCCCGCCAGCGGGTCAGCGCTTCGCGTTCGATCACGTAGAGCGCGGCGTTGACCAGATTCGGCAGCAGGGCGTCCGGGGGATGCGGATAGGAGTGGAAGCCGGTGATGTGGCCCGAGGCGTCGGTCTCCACGAGATCCGAGTCATGGGGATGATCGTTCGGGTGCAGGAACAGCGTCGCGGCCGCGCCGCCATGCGCGTGGGCCTCCCACATGCGCGCCAGGTCCACGTCCAGCAGCGTGTCCCCGTAGAGAACCAGAAATCGGGGGGCGAGCCGGTCCAAGGCGGCCAGAACGGCGCCTGCGGTGCCCTTGGCCTCGCCGTCGTCGAGGGTCGTCAGGGCGAGTCCGAAATCGGTCTCGCGGCAGAACGCCTCGATCTGATCCGCCGCGTGAATGACGAGGATCAAGGCGCTGTCGAAACCGTTCCGGGCAAGCAGCTGGAGCTGCCGCCCCAGCAGGGGCGTCCCGTCGACATCGACCAGCGGCTTGGGTCGGCCATCGAGCCGTTCGCGCAGTCGGGTGCCCTTGCCCCCGGCCAAGATCACCGCCTGGCGGGTCACGCGGCCCGTCCCCGCCGCGCGGCCCGGTTGCCGCCCGCCACGTCATGCGGCGCCCGACGGGCCGCGAGCTCGCGAATGAAGGTCATGACCGTTCCCGATCCCAGAACCGCACGCCGTCGTCTCGCGACGCGGGCGGCCACGATAGCCGCGATGCAACGCGGATTCGCGCCGGTTGTAGTCCTCCGCGTCGTGAGCGAACAGGCTGCGTCGTCGCCGGCCGGTCCGCCGAGATTTCGAAAATCATTGCCGCCTGATGCGCGCCGTCCAAAGCGTAGACGTGACCTGCTGCGGAGCTGCGGATAGGCCGGCAGCGAAGCATTGCCGCTTCATGGTACTCGCCGTACGAGAACGAGAAGCTGGAGCGTGGAAGAATGACGACGCATTGTCCGATTTGCGAGTCGGAAAATACCGAATTGTATACTAAGGTATCCGGCTTTGATTATATTCAATGTTTTGGCTGCGACAGTATCTTCATCGACCCGAAAACCATCGATGAAATCGACAATGGACGCTCTCTGGTCGATTATGAGGGCTCTTATTGGGAAAAAGAACTGAAGGCGGCTCGTGTTCGATGCTATGGCCCAGCATTGGCGCGTGTTGCGGAAGCATTCCTGTACGCGCGCCGTCCTATCGATGTCTTCCTGGATGTCGGGACCGGGGGAGGGCTTCTTCTGGACGCCTGCTCGACATATCTGCCGAGGTCGAAGCATAAATTCTACGGCATCGAGAAATATCCTCCCGCTTATCACATGAGTCAGAATCCGAATTTGATCATAGGCAGCATTTCGGATCTCGATATGAAAGTCGATGCAGGATGTTGCATCGAGGTCATCGAGCATCTAACGCCGAAGATGCTACGTACGATGCTGGTCGATTTGGCGGCGGTATCGCACGACGATGCGTTGTTCATATTCAACTCAGGGCAGCCGGATTTCGTGCGCAAGGACGCTCCTGGGTATCTGGATCCGCTCAGGTGCGGTCATCTGGTGTCCTACTCGCTCGCCGCGATCTCGCTCCTGGCCGAACCGGCAGGGTTTCGTGTGCATGAGCTGGTCGGGAAGACATGGGCTTTTCTTCTCGAGAAGACGGAGTCACGTAGTCCCGAGGCGGTGAAGGACCGGATCTGGACACCGGTGAAGTCCAATCTGGATGTCCTGAAAGATGCCGATATGGGATCGGTCATGTATATTCTCGGACTGGAAACCGCGCGCGCTTACGGGTGATGTCGTCTGACGGAATGAGCGAGGATCGTTTCCGACGGCTCGCCTGCTTCCGCGCGGAACCGGCAGGCGGCCCGCATCGCCGACGCCGCGCGCCGCCACCGGCGGGCCCACGGATTGCGTTCACCGTTCCGAGGGTTATGTGCGGTTCCGCACCGGCGAAGCCCTGTAACCGCAGCCCGCAGTCTTCTATGGTGTCTTCGATACGACCATCGAAGTGATCATCCTTCCCAAGGACGCGCTTCGAGGAAGCCGGGCGGCCTCAAGTCTCAACAGCTCACAGCCGCCCGGTTTCCGCCTGTCGTCTCGTCCTCTCAGCTTCCTGGTTTGCGCACCGCGTCCGCGACGTCGACGGCCTTGGGGATCAGGCCGAGGCCGTGGAAGGTGTCGGCGATGCGCTGCTGCTGGGCCACCACGTCCCGGTCGAGGGAGCGCACCCCGTAGCTCTGGCGCTTGAGCGCCACCGCCAGGATCGGCGCGGGGATGCCGACGGAGGGCGCGAGTTCCTGCGCCACCGCGTCGGCGTTGTCCTTCGCCCAGGCGTCGATCTCGGCGATGGCGGACACGACCGCGTCGACGGCGGCGCCGTTCTTGGCCGTGAAGGCGCGCGAGGCCAGGTAGAACTGGTGGTTGGGCACGAGGTCCGTGCCGTCGCTCAGCACGCGCGCGTTCCCGGTGACGACCGCCGCCGCGTAGAAGGGGTCCCAGACGCCCCAGGCATCGACGGCGCCGCGCTCGAAGGCGGCACGCCCGTCCGCCGGCGTGAGGTAGACCGGCGTGATATCGGCGAGCGTCAGCCCGGCCTTCTTCAGCGCGCTCACCACCAGGTAGTTCACGTTCGAGCCCCTGGTGAAGGCGACCGTCTTGCCCTTCAGTTCCGCGACCGAGCGGATCGGGCTGTCCTTGGGCACCAGGATCGCCTCGCCGCGCGGGGCCGCCGGCTCATGGGCCACGTAGGTGAGCGCGTCGCTCGCGGCCTGGGCGAAGATCGGCGGCGTCTCCCCCGCCGTGCCGAAATCGAGGGCGCCGGCATTGAGCGCCTCGAGCAGCGGCGGCCCCGAGGGAAATTCCGACCACGTCACCGTGTAGCCGAGCGCCTTCAGCTTCGGCTCGAGGGTGCCCTTGCCCTTCAGGAGAACGAGGGTGCCGTATTTCTGGTAGCCGATGCGCACGACCTTCTCGTCGGCCCGCGCGGCCAAACCCGTCAGCAGCGACAGCGCGAGGGCGGTGAGCAGGATCCAGGCGCGCGCGAGGCGAGCCTCCGGCAGGGGCTGAGCGGCGGCTTGCATGAGAGGCGTCCTCGGGGCTGCTGGGAGGGGATGAGGGAGGGTCAGCGCGCGGCGACGCGGCGGAGCGGCACGATGTCGTTGGCCATCACCTCGCCGAAGGGGCCGTTATTGGCGGCCGCGCTTCGGGTGGTGCCGGTGGTGGCGCGCAACGGAAGCTTGGGGAAGACCAGCTCGGCGAAGCGGTAGGCTTCCTCGAGATGCGGGTAGCCGGACAGGATGAAGCGGTCGATGCCGAGATCGATGTACTCCTTCATCCGGTCGGCGACTTGGGTCGCCGAGCCGACGAGAGCCGTCCCCGCCCCGCCCCGCACCAGCCCGACGCCGGCCCAGAGATTGGGCGAGACCACGAGCTTGTTCCGGTCGCCGCCGTGCAGCGCCATCATCCGGCTCTGGCCCACGGAATCCTGGCGCTTCAGGGTGGCCTGCGCCTGCGCGATGGTGGCGTCGTCGAGGCGCGAGATCAGCCGCTCGGCCTCGGCCCAGGCCGCGCTCTCCGTCTCGCGCACGATGACGTGGAGGCGGATGCCGTAGGAGAATTTTTTGTTGCGGCGCTCCGCTGCTTCCTTGGCGCGCGAAATCTTCTCCGCGACGCCGGCCGGCGGTTCGCCCCAGGTGAGGTAGACCTCGCAATGCTCGGCCGCGACCTCGATGCCGGCGGGCGAGGAGCCGCCGAAATAGAGCGGCGGATGGGGATCCTGCACCGGCCGGAAGATGACGCGGCCGTTCTCGCTTCTCAGGTGCCGGCCCTCGAAGCTGACGGTCTCGCCGGCCATCAGCCCGCGCCAGATGTGCAGGAACTCGTCCGTCACCGCGTAGCGCTCGTCGTGGTCGAGGAAGACGCCGTCGCCCCTCAGCTCGACGGGATCGCCCCCGGTGACGACGTTGATGAGGAGCCGCCCGTCCGAGATCCGGTCGAGGGTCGCGGCCATGCGGGCGGCGGCGGAAGGCTCCTGAAGGCCCGGACGGACCGCCACGAGGAAGCGCAGGCGCTTCGTCAGCGGGGCGAGCGCCGAGGCGATCACCCAGGAATCCTCGCAGGAGCGTCCCGTGGGCAGCAGCACGCCGTAATAGCCGAGGTCGTCCGCACCGCGCGCGATCTGGCCGAGATAGTCGAGGGACACGTCCCGCGCCCCCTCCGCCGCGCCGAGATAGCGGCCGTCGCCGTGGGTGGGCAGGAACCAGAGGACGTCGGTCTTGCCGTCCGTGGATATGCTCATCGGTGTCTCCGATTGTCTTGGATGCCGGCGGTATCAGGCGCGCGCGCCGAGAAGCCGGTCGAGGATGCGGCCTTCCAGCGCCGCGAGGTCGGGGTCGCCGCGCCGCCTCGGACGGGGCGTGTCCACGGACAGGTCGAGGGCGATCTCGCCTTCCTCGATCACGAGGATGCGGTCGGCCAGCGCCACCGCCTCGCCGACATCGTGGGTGACGAGGATCGCGGTGAAGCCCTGATCTTTCCAGATCCGCTCGATCATCGCCTGCATGTCGATGCGGGTGAGCGCGTCCAGCGCCCCGAGCGGTTCGTCCAGCGCCAGCAGCGAGGGCCGGCTGACGAGGGCGCGGGCGAGCGCCACGCGCTGCCGCTGGCCGCCCGAGAGCGTCGCCGGCCAGATCCCGGCCTTGGAGCCGAGCCCGACCTCGGCGAGCACGGTTTGCGCCCGCAGCCGGCGCTCGCTCCGGCTCCCCGCGCGGCCCAACCCGACCGCCACGTTGTCGGCGACGCGAGCCCAGGGCAGCAGGCGCGGCTCCTGGAACATGATGCGGCGGCTTCCGCCCGAGCCCGCCTGTCCGTCGCGCTCGCCGTCGAGGGCGATGCTGCCCCCGCTCGGGGTCTCCAGGCCGAGGATGAGCCGCAGCAGGGTGCTCTTGCCGCAGCCGGAGCGGCCGACCACGGCCACGAACTGCCCGGCCGGGATGTGCAGGTCGAGGCCGCGGATCACCGGCTCCCCGCCGTCGAACGCCTTGGCGAGGCGCCGCAGGGTCACGGCGAGCCCGCGCGCGGGCTGTCGCGCCCTGGGGCGGGCGGCGGCGCGGGCATCGGCGGAGATGTCCTCGAAGCGCAGGGCGGCGGAGGCGGTCATGACGGATCCCGTTTGTCGAAGGGGCGAGCGTGCGCGGTTCAGGCGTCGCGGTAGGCCGGGTTCCAGGCGAGGCAGCGCCGCTCCAAGAGCCGCGTCAGGCTGTCGGCGAGCTTGCCGAGCGCCGCGTAGATGAGGATCGCCAGCACCACGACGTCGACGAGCATGAACTCGCGCGCCTGCATGGCCATGTAGCCGAGCCCCGAGGAGGCCGAGATCGTCTCGGCGACGATCAGCGTCAGCCACATGATGCCCAGCGCGTAGCGGAGCCCGACGAAGATCGAGGGCAGCGCGCCGGGCAGCACGACCCGCCGGAAGAGCTCGCGCCGCGACATGCCGTAGACCCGGCCCATCTCGACGAGTTGCGGATCGACCGAGCGGATGCCGTGCAGGGTGTTGGCGTAGATCGGGAAGAACACGCCCAGCGCCACCAGGAAGAGCTTGGCGCCCTCGTCGATGCCGAACCACAGGATCACCAGCGGGATCAGCGAGAGATGCGGCACGTTGCGCACCATCTGGAGGCTGGTGTCGGTCAGCCGCTCCGAGAGCCGCGAGAGGCCGTTGGCGAGACCGAAGCTCAGGCCGATGCCGCCGCCGATCAGGAAGCCCAGGGCCGCGCGGCAGAAGCTCACCCAGAGATTGGTCCAGAGCTCGCCCGTGCGGCCGAGGCGCCAGCCCGCCGCCGCCACCTCCAGCGGGGCCGGCAGGAAGCGGGTGGAGATCAGCCCGGCGGAGGCCGCCGC
Source organism: Methylobacterium endophyticum (assembly GCF_050591105.1). Classification (NCBI taxonomy): domain Bacteria; kingdom Pseudomonadati; phylum Pseudomonadota; class Alphaproteobacteria; order Hyphomicrobiales; family Methylobacteriaceae; genus Methylobacterium; species Methylobacterium endophyticum. The sequence goes on along the minus strand of NZ_JBNHES010000005.1, from coordinate 208,574 downwards.
CTGCCAGCCGATCAGAAGCGCGGCCGGCAGCAGCCAAGGGAGCAGGCGCTGCGGATCGAGCCGTGGCGCGGTCCCGGAGGAGACCCGCCGGGCGAGGGAGGCATCCCGCCGGCGCGCGGCGACGCGCGGTGCGGGGATCGCGGAGGAATCGGCCATGGGAAACTCACCCGTTGCGCGGAGCGGCGCCCGGAGGCGTCCAGACGATGTCGGCGACGCGCACCGGCCTCGGGATCACGCCGAGCCCGTGGAAGCGGTCGGCGATGCGCTGCTGCTCGCCAGTGACCGCCGGATTCATCGGCGCGAGCGTGTACTTGATCCGCCCGACCGTGCGCTCGGTGGCGGCGAGCGGCACGCCGGTGGCCTTCGAGAGGCTGGCGGCGACGCTCGGCCGGTTCGCCTCGCACCAGGCCGCGACGCCGGCGAGCGCCGCGAGGGTCTCGGCGACGATGCCGGGCCTGCTCTCGGCCAGCGTGCGGTTGGCGAGGAAGAAATTGTTCGTCGGCGCGATCTCCGACGCCTGCGCCAGCACGCGCACCTGCCCGCCCTGCTCGGCGATGGCGAAATACGGGTCCCACACCGTCCAGGCGTCGACGGAGCCGCGCGCCAGCGCCGCCGCGCCGTCCGCCGGCGCGAGGGTGACGGGGGCGATGTCGCCATAGCTCAGGCCGGCCTTCTCCAGGGCGGCGATGGTGAGGTTGTGGGCGCTCGATCCCTTGGCGAAGGCGACGCGCTTGCCCCGGAGATCGGCAAGCGAGCGGATGCCGGAGTCCTTCGGCAGCAGGATCGCCGAGCCCGAGCCGCCATCCGGCTGCGCGGCGGCGTAGACGAGGTTCGCCCCGGCGGCCTGCGCGAAGATCGGCGGCGCGTCGCCGGTCTGGCCGAAGCCGATGGCGCCGAGCCCGAGGGCCTCCAGCAGCGGCGGCCCGTAGGAGAACTCCGTCCAGGTCACGGAGACGCCGAGCGGAGCCAGCCGCGCCTCGATGGCGCCGCTGTCCTTGGCGACCGCGAGGATGCCGTTCTTCTGGTAGCCGATGGCGAGACGGGCGGCCTCGGCCGCGCGCGCCCGCCGTGGGGCCATGGCGGCTCCGGCGGCGGCCAGCGAGGCCGCGACCAGCGCGCGGCGGGAGAGCATCGCGCGGGCTCCTATCGCGAGGCGGCGAGCGGCAGGCCGGCGCGCTCGCCCGCGAGGTCGAGCAGCAGCCCGAGCTCCCGCGCCGCCTGCTCGATGCGCACCCGCACGGCGGCGTCGACCACCTTGCCGTCGGCGATCTCGGCCTCGCCCGCATAGACCGAGGTCGGCACCGTCTGCGCGGCGAAGAAGCCGAAGAGCGGCCGCAGGGCATGCTCCACCACCAGCGCATGGCGCGGACCGCCGCCGGTGGCCGTCAGCACCACCGGCTTGCCGGCGAGCGCTTCGGGATCGACGAAGTCGATGAGGTGCTTGAACAGCCCCGCATAGGCGCCCTTGTAGACCGGCGAGCCGACGATCAGGGCGTCCGCCCCCTCGATGGCGTCCACGATCCGCGCCGCCGGCAGCGGCAGGGCGTTGCGGGCGGCGACCGCGATGCCCGTGCCCGCGTCCACGAGGTCGAAGGTGCGGATCTCGACGGATTGGCGGCGCGCCACCTCGGCGGCGACCGCTTCCACCAGGGTGCGCGTGCGCGAAGGGCGGCGCGTGTTGCCCGAGAAGGCGACGATACGGAACGGCATCAGGCGGCCCTCGCAGGTGTGGGGATTCGTGCCACGAAAAACCTCGCGTGAATGACGGCCCGCGCGACCGGATTTTCTGCCGGGCGGCGGAACAGGAGAATAAAGCACGCCTCACCGCCGCGATGATCGGGCGATTTCAGGCGTATCGATCGCTTGGAAGAAGTATTGATGTCGCCGTCTTGGCTATGGCGATAATTTGTGCCGGCGATGCTGCCCGGTCAATGAATTCGTTTTGTCTTTTGCAATGCGATCGCGGCAGAAAATTCCATCGTCTCAGCGGGGATGGACAGTCGTTTTTCTTTCGCGCCCGACGCGGTCGCGACGATGCGGCTCCGGCGCTCGAAGCGCCACGGGCCGATGCCGGGGAGCGAGCGGGCGCGACGCCGAGATCCCGGTCCTTGCGGATCGGGCCGGGACAGGCGCGGCCGCGCGTCTTGAAGAGTCCGGTAGCGCCCGCGCTCGGGGCGCCGCCCGGATCAGTTCTTCAGGCGGTAGCCGGTGCGGAAGATGTAGGTGACGAGCCCGAGGCAGACGGCGAGAAAAAGCCCGGTCATGGCCAGGCTGACGCCGATGGCGACGTCCGCCGTGCCGAAGAAGGCCCAGCGGAAGGCGCTGATGAGATAGACGACCGGGTTGGCCAAGCTCAGCGCCCGCCAGAACGGCGGCAGCATGTCGATGGCGTAGAAGCTGCCGCCGAGGAAGGTCAGCGGCGTCACGATCAGCAGCGGCACGAGCTGGAGCTTCTCGAACCCGTCCGCCCACAGCCCGATGACGAAGCCGAACAGGCTGAAGGTCACGGCGGTGAGCACGAGGATGGCGAGCATCCAGACCGGATGGTCGATGCGCAGCGGCACGAACAGCGAGGCGGTGGCCAGGATGATGAGCCCGATGAGGATCGACTTCGAGGCGGCCGCGCCGACATAGCCGATCACCACCTCCACCGGCGAGATCGGCGCCGAGAGGATCTCGTAGATCGTGCCGGCGAAGCGCGGGAAATAGATGCCGAAGGAGGCGTTGGCGATGCTCTGCGTGAGCAGCGCCAGCATCATCAGGCCCGGCACGATGAACAGGCCGTAGGGCACCCCGTCGACCGCCGTCACCCGCGAGCCGATGGCGGCGCCGAAGACCACGAAATACAGCGAGGTCGAGATCACCGGGGCCAGGATGCTCTGCATCGCCGTGCGCCAGAAACGGCTCATCTCGAAGCGGTAGATGGCGCGGACCGCGAGCCAGTTCATGGGGAGGTTCCTCAGGCCCGCTCGCGCACGAGGTCGACGAAGATGTCCTCGAGGGAGCTCTGGCTGGTGCGCAGGTCGTTGAAGGTGATGCCGGCGGCGGCCAGATCCGTCAGCAGGGCGGTGATGCCGGTGCGCTCGGCCTTGGTGTCGTAGGTGTAGACGAGCTCGCTTCCCTGGCCGTCGAGCTCGAGCCCGTGGGCGGCGAGCGAGGGCGGCACCGCGTCGAGGGCGCCGTTCACCTGGATGGTGAGCTGCTTGCGCCCGAGCTTGTGCATCAGCGCGGCCTTCTCCTCGACCAGGATGATCTCGCCCTTGCGGATCACGCCGATCCGGTCGGCCATCTCCTCCGCCTCCTCGATATAGTGGGTGGTGAGGATGACGGTGACGCCTTGGCTCTGAAGTCGGCGCACCAGGCGCCACATGTCCTGGCGCAGCTCCACGTCGACCCCGGCGGTGGGCTCGTCGAGGAAGAGCAGGCGCGGCTCGTGGGAGAGCGCCTTGGCGATGAGCACGCGCCGCTTCATCCCGCCCGACAGCGTCATCAGGCGGTTGTCCTTCTTCTCCCACAGGGAGAGATCGCGCAGCACCTGCTCGATATGAGCGGGGTTCTTCGGGAGCCCGAACAGGCCGCGCGTGAAGCTCACCGTGTTCCAGACCGTCTCGAAGGCGTCGGTGGTGAGTTCCTGCGGGACGAGCCCGACGATGCCGCGCGCGGCGCGGTAGTCGCTCAGGATGTCGTGGCCGTCGATGCGCACCGTGCCGGCGCTCGGGGTGACGATGCCGCAGATCACGTTGATGAGCGTCGACTTGCCGGCCCCGTTCGGCCCGAGCAGCGCAAAGATCTCGCCGCGCGCGATGTCGAGAGTGATGTCGCGCAGCGCCGAGAAGCCCGAGGCGTAGGTCTTCGACAGATTGGAGATCGACAGGATCGGCGGCATGGTCTGCTGCTCGGCGGGCGGGGCGCGAAGAACGCCGCGCGGGCCTACAGCATGCCGGACCGAGGAGCGACCCGGCCCTCCGCCCGCGCCTTCGCGGCCTGTGCCAAACGGCACTTCGCGCGCGGCGACCCATCCGCCACAGGTCGCGGCCTGGATGGAATGTGATTCGCGCGCCGTCTAGCCCCGGACAGGCGCCTCGGGCATACCACCTGCCGGCGCGGCGGCGACTCGGCTCGGCCGCCCGTGACCATGCCTTCGCCGACCGACTGCCAGAGGAGTTTCGCGTGACAGACCATACCTGTGGCAAGATCGTCGCGGCGGCGGCCATCGCCGCGCTCGCCCTCGTGCCCGTCGGCGCGCAGGCGGCGCAATGCGGCAACTCGGCTGGCGGCTTCGAGGCGTGGAAGAGCGAGTTCGCGCAGGAAGCCAAGGGGCGCGCCAGCGCCGCCAGCCTCGCCGCCCTGGCGACGACCTCCTACTCCACGGCGACGATCTCGGCCGACCGGGGACAGCGCAGCTTCAAGCTCTCGCTGGACCAGTTCCTGGCCAAGCGCGGCGGCCCCACCATCGTGGCGCGCGGACGCAAGCTCAAGGTGACGAACGCCGCGCTCTTCGATTCCATCGAGCAGCGCTACGGCGTGCCGCCGGGCCCGCTGCTGGCGATCTGGGGCATGGAGACCGGCTTCGGCGCGGTGAAGGGCAACGTCAACACGCTCTCGGCGGTGGCGACCCTCGCCTATGACTGCCGCCGCTCGGAATACTTCACCGACCAGCTCTACGCGGCCCTGAAGCTCGTCGACAGCGGCGTGCTCAACGCCAGCACGCGCGGCGCCGCCCATGGCGAGGTCGGCCACACCCAGTTCCTGCCCAAGAACGTGCTCCAGTACGGCACCGGCGGCGACCTCAACAATGTCGGCGCCGCCCTGTCCTCGACGGCGAACTTCCTCAAGGGCCATGGCTGGCGGGCCGGCGCCGGCTACCAGCCGGGCGAGCCGAACTTCGCGGCGATCCAGGGCTGGAACGCGGCGAGCGTCTACCAGCGGGCCATCGCCACCCTCGGCCGCCAGATCGACGCCCCGTAGGACGATCGCCGCCGCCGGCCTCGCGCCCGGCGGCGGCCGCGAACCGCCGCGCTCCATCTCAGATTCACCATGATTGCGCCCCGGAAAAGCCGAGCGCGGCCGGCTGATTGTTGCTCGACGAATGCTGTCGGGCCCGGTGCGCCGCCGATTCTCGGCGCGGGCTGACCGGCCGGGCATCCGTCGGGAGACGAGGAGCTCGGCGGCGCCAGCATGGTAAACGACACCCTGCCCCCGGACGGCGCCCCTCCCGCTCCCCGCCGCGCCGCCTCTGGCCGTCTCGCCCTTGCCGGCCTGTCCCCCCTGCGGGCGCCCGTGACGGCGATCCTGGTGCTCGTCCTGTTCGGCGGCCTGCCGGTCTCGAACCGGGTCCCGACCGGCGGCGATACTCCCCTCCCCGTACGGGAAGCGGTGGTGGTCGACGCTGCCGAGACCCCCGATCCGATCGCGCCGCTGGACCCCGAGTCGGTCGCGCTTCTGCGGCAGGCGTTTCGCGACGCCGAGCAGGCGAAGGTCGCGGCCCTCGCGCCGGAGGCGCCCGTCGAATCCGCGACGCCCTTTGCCCGGCAGGAGCCCGCTCCTCCGGCTCAGGAGCTGTCCTCGCAGGCCCCGTCCTTGCAGGCGCAGATGGTGCCGTTGCCGGTGCCGCGCCCCTCGGAGCTGCGCGCGAATCCCGGCGAGCCCTCCCGCCGGGCGGATCGCCGCGCCTCGCGCCAGGCCATGGCCGCCGCGCCGGCCGCTCCGGTGGAGGACACGCGCTCGTTCTTCGACAAGCTCTTCGGCGCCCAGCCGTCTCCGGCCCCGGCCGGGGCGCCCTCCGCCGCCCTCGGCTACGCCGCCCTGGAGACGAAGCCCGTCGCCCCGCCGGCGCGCAGCCCGTTCAACCCCTTCTCCGCGCCGGCGACCGGCACCGGCATCGCCGTCTACGATATCAGCGCCCGCACCGTGGTGCTGCCGAACGGCGAGAAGCTCGAGGCGCATTCCGGGCTCGGCGACGCCTTCGACGATCCCCGCCACGTCCATGTCCGCATGCGCGGCCCGACCCCGCCCGGCACCTACGACCTCACCGAGCGCGAGGCGCTCTTCCACGGCGTGCGCGCGATCCGGCTGACCCCCGTGGGCGGCGCCGAGGCGGTCTATGGCCGCAATGGGCTCCTCGCCCACACCTTCATGCTCGGACCGCGCGGCGATTCGAACGGCTGCGTGTCCTTCCGCGATTACGACAGGTTCCTCCAGGCCTTCCTGCGGGGCGAGGTGCAGCGCCTCGTCGTGGTCGCCGGAAGCCGGGGAGATGCCGTTCCCCGCCTCGCCTCCGGCGGACGCACCCTGCGCGTCGCGGGCGCCGAATAGCGATCCCCCCCGCCGGACGGGCGACGGAAGGCGGCCGGCCTATACGGATCGGGAGCGGGCCGGCGGCGCGGAGCGCGCGCGCAGCGCCTGGAGATCCGCGAGGGCGAGCGCCGCCAGCGTCATCGCCGCCAGCACGAACCAGGTGATCGCGTAGACGAGGTGGTTGTTGGGGAAGTCGACCACGGTGAGCCCGCCCACCGGCAGGCCCCCCGGACCTGGGGCGGCCTCGGCGTCGATGAAATAGGGCGCGACCTCGGGAAGGCCCCGCGCGGCGGCGATGGCCGCGACGTCGCGGGAATACCAGCGGTTGGCGGCGGGATCGTTGGAGCGCAGGAAGGCGCCGCCGGGCTCGCTCATGCGGATCAGGCCGGCGATCGTGACGGGCCCTGAGGCGGGCGCCCAGGCCGCCGGATCGCGCCGGTCGGAGGGCACGAAGCCGCGATTGACCAGGATCGTGCGCCCGTCCCCGGCGCGCAGCGGGGTCAGCACCCAGAAGCCGCCGCCCAGCGCCGTCACCGCCTGAACCAGGGTGGCGCGATCGTGCAGGAACACCCCCGTGGCGGCGACGCGCCGGTAGGCGTCGGCCTCAGCCGTGGCGGTGGCCGGTGCCGGCGCGGGGGCCGCGTGGATGCGCGTCTCGACGCGCTCGATGAGGTCGCGCTTCCAGGCGAGCCGCTGCACCTGCCAGGTGCCGAGCCCCGCCAGCACCGCGACGACCGCGAGCCCCGCCAGGTTGAGGGCGACGAGCCCGCCCGTCGAGACCCGCCGGACCGGCGCGTCCTCCGGCGCCGGCACGGCGCGGGCCCCGCTCCCGGTCAGGGTTGGCGGTGCAGCGCGTCGTGGGCCGACATCGGCATCATGTTGGTGTTGAGGTGGTGCATCACCCAGATCGAGCCGGTCAGCGTGATGACCACCAGCGTGATCGTGAAGATCAGCGCCAGGATGGTCCAGCCGCCCTCGGACTTGGTGTTCATGTGCAGGAAGTAGATCATGTGCACCACGATCTGCACCACGGCGAAGGCCAGGATGACCACCGTCGTCCAGACGGCGTCCTTCAGCACGTCGGCCATCACCAGCCAGAACGGGATCGCGGTCAGGATCACCGACAGCACGAACCCGGTCACGTAGCCCTTGAAGGAGCCGTGCGCGGCGGAGGCGTCGTGGCCGTGCCCGTCGCCGTGGTGGCCCGCGTCGCTCGCAGCGCTCATCGAACGACTCCCATCAGGTACACGAAGGTGAAGACGCCGATCCAGACCACGTCGAGGAAGTGCCAGAACATCGACAGGCACATCAGCCGGCGCTTGTTCTCGACGATCAGCCCGCGCCGCGCGGTCTGGACCATCAGCACCGCGAGCCAGATCAGGCCGCAGCTCACATGCAGGCCGTGCGTGCCGACCAGCGCGAAGAAGGCGGAGAGGAAGCCGCTGCGCTGAGGGCCCGCGCCCTCGTGGATCAGGTGCGAGAACTCGAACAGCTCGATGCCGATGAAGGCCGCGCCGAAGAGCCCCGTCACGAACAGCCAGAGCTGCATGGCGCGCTGGTTGCCCTTCTCCATCTCCAGCATGGCGAAGCCGTAGGTGATGGAGGAGAACAGGAGCATCGCGGTGTTGAGCGCCACGAGCTTGAGGTCGAACAGGTCCTGCGGCGAAGGGCCGGCCGCGTAGTTGCGCCCGAGCACGGCATAGGTGGCGAACAGGACCGCGAAGATGAGGCAATCGCTCATCAGGTAGATCCAGAAGCCGAGCATGGTGCTCGCCTCGTGGGCGTGCTCCTCGGCCTCGTAGAAGACCGGGGCCTCGCTGCCGGGCGGGGCGGTGTTCAGATGCATCGCCATCGCGGTCAGGCCTGCCCTGCGAGCATGGTGGTGCGCTCGCCTTCCGTGCGGACGACGGTGTCGGCCGGGATGTCGAAGTCGCGGTTATAGTTGAAGGTGTGGGCGATGGTGACGATCACCATCGCGGCGAAGGACGCCGCTGCCAGCCACCAGATGTACCAGATCATGGCGAAGGAGAAGACCACCGACAGGGCGCCGAGAATGGCGCCGGTGCCGGTGTTCTTCGGCATGTGGATCGCCTTGAAGCCTTCGAGCGGACGGCTGTAGCCGCGTCGCTTCATGTCCCACCACGCGTCGAGATCGTGGATGCGGGGCGTGAAGGCGAAGTTGTAGTCCGGCGGCGGCGAGGAGGTCGACCATTCGAGGGTGCGCCCGCCCCACGGGTCGCCGGTGACGTCGCGCAGCGCCGCGCGGTTTTTGATGCTGACGGCGAACTGCACGATCATCGAGAGGATGCCGAACAGGATCAGCACCGCGCCGAAGGCCGCGACGACGAACCAGATCTGAAGCGCCGGATCGTCGAAATGGTTGGCGCGCCGCGTCACGCCCATCAGGCCGAGCACGTAGAGCGGCATGAAGGCGACGTAGAAGCCGATCGTCCAGAACCAGAAGGACAGCTTCCCCCAGAACGGATCGAGCTTGAAGCCGAAGGCCTTCGGGAACCAGTAGTTCACCCCGGCGAACATGCCGAACAGCACCCCGCCGATGATGACGTTGTGGAAGTGGGCGATCAGGAACAGGGAGTTGTGCAGCACGAAGTCGGCCGGGGGCACCGCGAGCAGCACGCCGGTCATGCCGCCGATGGTGAAGGTCACCATGAAGCTCACGGTCCACATCATCGGCAGCTCGAAGCGGATGCGGCCGCGGAACATGGTGAACAGCCAGTTGAAGATCTTGGCCCCCGTCGGGATCGAGATGATCATCGTCGTGATGCCGAAGAACGAGTTCACGGAGGCGCCCGAGCCCATCGTGAAGAAGTGGTGCAGCCAGACGAGGTACGAGAGGATCGTGATGACCACCGAGGCGTAGACCATCGATGCGTAGCCGAAGAGGCGCTTGCCGCAGAAGGTCGAGGTCACCTCCGAGAAGATGCCGAAGGCGGGCAGGATGAGGATGTAGACCTCCGGGTGGCCCCAGATCCAGATGAGGTTGAAGTACATCATCGGGTTGCCGCCGAGGTCGTTCGTGAAGAAATGCGTGCCGACGTAGCGGTCGAGCGACAGCAGCGCGAGGACGGCGGTCAGGATCGGGAAGGCGGCCACGATGAGCACGTTGGTGCAGAGCGAGGTCCAGACGAAGATCGGCAGCTTCATCATGGTCATGCCCGGCGCGCGCATCTTCACGATGGTCGCGATCAGGTTGATCCCTGAGAGCAGCGTCCCGATGCCGGCGATCTGGAGGGCCCAGATGTAGTAGTCGACGCCGACGCCGGGGCTCATGTCGGCCCCCGAGAGCGGCGGATAGGCGAGCCAGCCGGTGCGGGCGAACTCGCCCACGAAGAGCGAGATCATCACCGTGATCGCGCCGGCGACGGTCATCCAGAAGCTGAAATTGTTGAGGAACGGGAAGGCGACGTCGCGGGCGCCGATCTGGAGCGGCACGACGTAGTTCATCAGCCCGGTGACGAACGGCATCGCCACGAAGAAGATCATGATCACGCCATGCGCCGTGAAGATCTGGTCGTAGTGGTGCGGCGGCAGGTAGCCCTCGTTGGCGCCGAAGGCCACGGCCTGCTGGGCGCGCATCATGATCGCGTCGGCGAAGCCGCGCAGGAGCATGACGATCGCCAGGACGATGTACATCACGCCGATCTTCTTGTGGTCGACGGACGTGACCCAGTCCCGCCACAGCGGGCCCCAGAAGCGGAAATAGGTGATCGCGCCGAGCACCACGATCCCCCCGAGCGCGACGCCCGCGAAGGTGGCTTGCAGGATCGGCTCGTGGAAGGGGATGTCGGTCAGCGACAGGCGCCCGAAGACGAGCTTCTGAAGATCCGGATTGGAGAACATGGGATCGGCCCGTTCGATGAGGTCAGGCGGCGCGCCGGGCGCGCCTAGTTGCTGCGCTGCGCGGGCGCCACGGAATCGTGGTTCATGCCCGGCATGGAATGGCCCTGGTGCGGGTCGCCCTTGGTGCCGGCGTCGGGGCCGTCGCTGCGCGGAGCCCTATGCGTCGCCGGCGCGGTGGCGCCCGGCGCCTCCTCGCCCTGCTCCGTGTGGCGGTTGTCGTAGCGCAGCTTCTCGCGGTTCTCCTGGCTGTCCTTGCCGGCGCCGCCCGAGGCGTCGATATGCATCATCTCGCTCATGCACATCTTGCCGGGAACGGCGCACATGTTGAGGATCGAGCCGAAGAGGCCGTCGGCGACGCTCTTGTAGTAGCGGACCGCGACGCGCTCGCTCGGCTTCTCGAGATCGAGATAGGCCTCGCGGCTGAGATCGGTGCCGGTCCCCTTCGCCTTGGCGACCCACTGGTCGAAGTCGCTGCGCGACAGGCCGTGGAACTTGAAGGTCATGTAGGAGAAGCCCGCCCCGCTGTAATGCGAGGACAGGCCGTCATAGACGCCGGCCTTGTTGATGACCCCGTGGAGCTTCGTCTCCATTCCGGGCATCGCGTAGATCATGCCGGCGAGCGCGGGCACGTAGAACGCGTTCATCACGGTCGAGGCGGTGATGCTGAAGGCGATCGGCCGGTCCACGGGCGCGGCGAGCTCGTTGACGGTGGCGATGCCGTATTCGGGGTAGAAGAACAGCCACTTCCAGTCGAGGGCGACGACCTGGACCTCGAGCGGCTTGGTGTTGGGCTGCACCGGCCGGCCGGCCTCGATGCGCGACAGCGGCCGGAACGGGTCGAGGGTGTGCGTGCTGATCCAGGTGAGCGCGCCGAGCGCGATGATGATCAGGAGCGGCGCCGTCCAGATCAGGAGCTCGAGCTGGGTCGAGTGGTGCCAGTCGGCGTCGTAGGTCGCGGCCTCGTTCGAGGCGCGGTAGCGCCAGGCGAAGAACAGCGTCAGCGCGATCACCGGCACGATGATGAGCAGCATCAGCCCCGTCGAGGCCAGCACGAGGTTGCGCTGCTGGAGCGCCACGTCGCCGGAGGGCTGCATCACCACGAGGTTGCAGCCAGCGAGCAGGCCCGCGAGCGGCACCAGGGCGAGGCCCTGCACCATCCGGCGCAGCAGCGGGGACCGGCGGCGCGGGGCGCGGGGCTCGTTCGTGGAGGGGCTGGGGACGGGGATGGCCACGGAACTCGACCTATGCTTGAGCCGCTGCCGCGGCGGCGTTTCGTCCTGGCGCCGAGGCGCCGTGCGGGGTCACGGGGCCGGTCACACCTGCCGCATCTCGGAACGGTCGATCATGAGGGCGAGCAGCGAGGCGAGCGCGCCCGACAGCAGATACAGCCCGACGATGGCAAGCCCGTAACGGCTCGCCAGCGCGAGCACGAGGAGCGGCGCGAAGCCCGCTCCGAACATCCAGGCGAGATCCGTCATCAGCGCCGCGCCGGTGTAGCGGTAGCGCGCGCCGAGCCGCGATGTCACCGCGCCGGCGGTCTGCCCGTAGGCGAGGCCGAGCAGCATGAAGCCGATGGTGACGTACATCGTCTGGCCGATGGCGCTCTCGCCGACGATCAGCGGCGCGATGGTGCTGCCGAGCGCGAACAGGCCGATGAGGCCCGAGCTCATCAGGAGCGCGTTGCGGCGGCCGATCTGGTCCGCGATCAGCCCCGAGGCGGCGATGGCGCCGGCGCAGACGATGGCGGCGGAGAACTGCACGATCAGGAACTCGCCGGCCGAGCGGTCGGTGTAGAGCGTGATCCAGCTGATCGGGAAGATCGTCACGAGGTGGAACAGCGCGAAGGCGGCGAGCGGCACGAAGGCGCCGATCCAGACGTCGAGCGCGTGGTGGCGCAGCAATTCGAGGACGGGCACCGCCTCGAGCCGACCCTTCTCCATCAGGCCCTGGAACTCGTCGGTCGCCACTAGCCGCAGGCGGGCGAACAGCGCCACCACGTTGATGGTGAAGGCGCAGTAGAACGGGAAGCGCCAGCCCCAGTCCAGGAAGTCCTCCGGGGTCAGGTTGACGACGAAGAACGAGAACAGCGCGCTCGCCACCATGAAGCCGAGCGGGGCGCCGAGCTGGGGAATCATCGCGTACCAGCCGCGCCGCTCCACGGGGGCGTTCATGGCGAGCAGCGAGGCGAGCCCGTCCCAGGCGCCGCCGAGCGCCAGCCCCTGCGCGATACGCAGGCCCGCGAGCAGATAGATCGCCGCGTAGCCGATCTGGCCGTAGCCCGGCAGGAAGGAGATCGCCGCCGTCGAGCCGCCGAGCAGGAACAGCGCGATGGTCAGCTTCACGCCGCGCCCGTGCCGGCGGTCGACGGCCATGAAGATCGCCGAGCCGATCGGGCGCGCCACGAAGGCCAGCGAGAAGATGGCGAAGGAGTAGAGCGTCGCGGTGAGCGCGTCCGGCTCGAAGGAGAAGAACACCTTCGGGAAGACCAGCACCGAGGCGATGCCGTAGACGAAGAAGTCGAAATACTCCGAGGCGCGGCCGATGACGACGCCGACCGCGATCTCGCTCGGATCGACCTTGTGGTCCGAGGAGACGCGGTGCGCGTCACGCTCCAGCGTCGAGGAAGAGGCCATGGAGTGCTCCGTGACGGCCCCCGGAGGGAGCCGGCTCGATCGAGGTTCCGCTTCGCGAACCCATGCGTAATGCGAGCCATTGCCTAGCGCAAAGGCACCGCCCGTCAAACGGATTCAGGTGCCGTCGATGCCGCATGAGCCCCGCGCGACAGGCATGGCGAAGGGGCGTTGCGGCTTTACCGCAGTGCATCCGGCAATCCTCGCGCCGGAATGTCGCGGGCGGGGTCGGCGGGGAGACGGCCCGGATCGGGCCTCGGCGCCCCATGCGGCGACCGTCATGCGGGCCCGATTCCGTTGGCCGGAGGCTGTTCCGTACCGGCATCGCCGACGCGGGAGGTGGCGGAGGAGAGTGGGGGTCGAACCCACCTGAGACCGGCTCGCGGCCTCACCCGGATTTGAAGTCCGGACGCCCCACCGGGGACGCTTCTCCTCCGGACGCCGCGTGTCCCTCGCCGGATCCGGGCAGGGGGCGAAACAGGTCCAGGCGGTGCGGGTTCACGCGCCTGAGGTCGCCGCGCCGCAGGGTGAGCCCGTGGCGGTCGAAGAACTCCAGGATCTGGATCGCGACCTTGCGGCCGTTCTCGACGCGGTCCCGGAACTGCGAGGCGGTGAACTCCCGCGCGGGCGAGGTTTGGGACAGCGCGGCCACGATGTCCACCATCTCGGACACGGTGGCGCGCAGGAAGAAGTGGTCGTGGGCGACCTCGTCGACGCGGCCGAGGCGGCCCGCGAGCTTCATCAGCTTGCGGATCTCCGGCTCGGGGACGCCGGTCGCGCCGGCGATGTCGCGCACGCGCGGCGGCTTGAAGCGCTCCCCGCCTCCGAGCAGCGGCGCGATCGAGGCCCAGCGCCGCTCGTCGCCGGCCGACAGCGTCACGGAATGCGAGGCGAGCCGCACCCAGGCCCCTTCGAGGGCGATCTCGCCCTCCGCCGCGAGGCGCTGGAGGAAGGCCCGGAAGGCGGGGGCCGGCAGGCGCGGCTCCATGGCGAGCCGCACGCGCTCCTGGCCGAGCCCCATGAGGTCGGGATTCTCGGCGTGGAACTCGGCGAGGCGGAAACTCAGGCTGCGCCGCATCCGGTCCCAGGTGCTCGCCGGGAAGGCGAGGGTCGCGTCGGCGACGGTCAGCGTGGCGAGCGACAGCGCCTCCGCGTGTCCGCGCGCGGTCTCGAAGGGCAGTGCCCGGTCGCGGGCGAAGGCGGCGAGGTCGAGCCAGGCGCTCGGACCGTCGAGCAGCGGGCCGAGCGCGGCGGCGCCCTCCCCGCGCCCGGCGGCGGTCAGGGCGGCGAGGCGCTCCGGCGTCCGGCGCTTGCGGGCAGGCGCGCGCAGGTCGAGGAAGCGGCCGCCGCCGAGGGTGCGCTGGGCCGAGGTGTCGCGCAGGACGAAACGGTCGCCCACCGTGGCGGCGATCGCCTCATCCAGCACGATCTGGACGAGCCCGGATTCGCCCGGCGCGATGCGGGTGGCGGAGAGCGGCACGAGGCGCCCCGCGACATTCGTCGCCGCGTGGTGCAGCCGCACCGGCATCCAGGTCTCCACCGCCTTCCGCTCGGAGGCGAGCAGGCGGAACTCCGCGTCGATGCGCGCGCTCGGCGCGTGCAGCGCCGGATCACAGACCATGTCGCCGCGCCGGATCGCATCCTTGCCGACGCCGTCCCCGGCGAGGTTGAGGGCGCAGCGCTCTCCGGTGCCGCCGCGCGTTGCCGCCTCGTTCTGAGCGTGGATCGCCCGCACCCGCGCCGGCAGGCCGGAGGGGCCGACGACGACGCGCTCGCCCACCGCCACCGAGCCCGACAGCACCGTGCCGGTGACGACGGTGCCCGCACCGGGCAGCACGAAGGAGCGGTCGACCGCGAGCCGAAAGAGCCTGTCGGCGGCGCGGCCCTGGTGCCGGCGGGCGGCCGCGAACAGGGTCTCGCGCAAGGCGTCGACCCCCTCCCCCGTCCGGGTGGAGACCGGCAGGATGTCGAGGCCGGCGAGGCTCGTCGGCGCGAGCAGCCCGCGAATCTCCGCCTCGACCTGCGCCAGCCGCTCGGGGCCGGCGAGGTCGCTCTTCGTCAGGGCGACGAGACCGCGCCCGATGCCGAGCAGGTCGAGGATGGCGAGGTGCTCGCGGGTCTGCGGCATCGGGCCGTCGTCGGCCGCGACCACGAGGAGCGCCCAGTCGATGCCGCCAGCCCCCGCCAGCATGGTCTGCACGAAGCGCTCGTGACCCGGCACGTCGACGAAGCCGAGCCGGCCTCCCCCCGGCACCGGCAGATAGGCGAAGCCGAGATCGATGGAGATGCCGCGCGCCTTCTCCTCCTTCAGGCGGTCGGTCTCGACCCCGGTGAGCGCGCGCACCAGCGCGGTCTTGCCGTGGTCGATATGGCCGGCGGTGCCGACGATCATGCCGCCTCCCCGAGGGGCGCGCGGGCGCGGGCTTCCGCCCTGGCCAGTGCCTCGGCATCGAGGGCGCTCCGGGCGGCGGGCAGGAAGGAGCCTGCGAGCGCGCT
This sequence comes from Methylobacterium endophyticum, assembly GCF_050591105.1. Taxonomy (NCBI): domain Bacteria; kingdom Pseudomonadati; phylum Pseudomonadota; class Alphaproteobacteria; order Hyphomicrobiales; family Methylobacteriaceae; genus Methylobacterium; species Methylobacterium endophyticum. The sequence continues at coordinate 193,290 of NZ_JBNHES010000005.1, read as the reverse complement.
GCCGTTCGCCTGAGCCCGCAGCAGCCAGGCGAGGGCCTCCTCCGGGTCCTTCGTCGCGCCGGAGCCCATGGTCAGCGCCGCGCCGAGCATGGCCTGGCCGTCCGCGTCGCCGGCTTCCGCCCCGCGCCGCCACCAGCGGGCGGCCTCGGCGGCGTCGCGGGGCACGCCGAGGGCGTTGTGGTGGATCATGCCGATGCGGGTCATCGCGGCGGCGATGCCCGCGCTGGCGGCCTTCCTCGCCCAGCCCATGGCCTCGGCGGGATCGAGGGCGATGTCGCCTCCCTCCAGCAGCATCCAGCTCAGCATGTCCTGGGAGATCGCGTCGCCCTGCTCGGCGGAGGCGCGATACAGGCGCGCCGCGCGAGGGCCGTCCGCCGGGACGCCCTCGCCGCCGCCCTTGAACAGCAGCGAGGCGAGGTTGCGTTGCCCGACCGGATCGCCGGCATCGGCCGAGAGCGTCAGCCAGTGCAGGGCGAGCACGGCGTCGCGCGGCACGCCGAACCCTTCCGCGAAACAGGCGCCGATGTTGTTGCAGGCGCGCGCGTCGCCTGCGCGGGCGAGCGGCTCCCACAGGGCCAGCGCCCCCTCATGGTCGCCGGCCTCCGCGCGCGACCGCGCCAGCGCCATCGGATCGGGGACGGGGGCCTGCCGGCGCGGCATCAGGCGCGACAGCCAGCTCACGCGCCGGTCTCCACGATCAGGGCGGACAGGTTGGCGACGAAGGCGCCCTCGTCGGTCAGGCAGCGGCAATCGAGCCAGAACGCGTCGTCCTCGATCCGGCCGATCACCGGCATGGGCAACGCCCGGAACGCGGCGGCGAGGTCCTGGAGCGGAGGCCCCTTCCTCTGTACGGGCCGGAGGCGGAGGGCGGCGCTCGGCAGGGTCGAGAGCGGCAGCGCGCCGGAGCCGATCTGGCTGGCGCAGGCGGCGATGTCGGCGGAGAAGCCGGGGCCGGCCGCCGCCCGGAGCGCGGGCAGGACGCGCCCGGCCGCCGCGCGGATCTCGGGCTCGGGCCGGGCGAGGCTGCGCAGGGTCGGCAGCCGCTCGGCCAGCCGGTCGGGATCGCGGTAGAGACGCAGCGTCGCCTCGATGGCGGCGAGCCGGATCTTGTCGACCCGCATGGCGCGCTTCATCGGGTTCCTGTTGATCCGCGCGACGAGATCGCGCCGCCCGACGACGAAGCCGGCCTGCGGGCCCCCGAGCAGCTTGTCGCCGGAGAAGGTGACGAGGTCGGCCCCCTCCGCCACCGCCTCCGCCACGGTCGGCTCGTGGGCGAGGCCGAAGCGGGCGAGATCGACGAGGGTGCCCGAGCCGAGATCGTTGACGAAGGGCACGCCCGTCTCACGCGACAGCGCCGCGAGATCGCGCGGGCCCACCTCCGCGGTGAAGCCCTGGACCCGGTAGTTCGAGGTATGGACCTTGAGGAGGAGGCCCGTTTCCCCGCAGACCGCGTCGCGGTAGTCGCGCGGATGGGTGCGGTTGGTGGTGCCGACCTCGCGCAGGCGCACGCCCGAGCGGGCCATGATGTCGGGCAGCCGGAAGGAGCCGCCGATCTCGATCAGCTCGCCGCGCGAGACCACCGCCTCGCGCCCCTCGCAGAGCGCGTTCAGCACGAGCATCAGGGCGGCCGCGTTGTTGTTGACGAGGGTCGCGTCCTCCGCGCCCGTCAGCTCTGCGAGCAGCCCGCGCACGAGGTCGTCGCGCTCTCCCCGCTTGCCCGTGGCGGTGTCGAACTCCAAGGCGACCGCCTCGCGCATGGCGAGCACGGCGGCTTCGACCGCCGCCTCCGCGAGCACCGCCCGGCCGAGATTGGTGTGCAGCACCGTGCCGGTGAGGTTGAGGACCGCCCGCAGGTTCGGCGCCCGATCGGCGTCGAGGCGGGCGAGGGCGGCGGTTCCGATCGCGGGCGGCGCGGGCGCCTCCCCGGCCCCGGCCTTCAGGGCCGCGCGCGCTTCCGCGAGCGACAGGCGCGTCGCGGCGACGGCGGCGGACCGGCCGAAGCGCTCGGACGCGGCCCGGCCCGGTTCGGAGCGCAGCACCTCGTCGACGGAGGGCAGCCGCCGCAGCAGGGCGGCCTCGGGTGTCGGGATGCCGTCCTGCGCAGGAACGGTGCGGTCGCGCGCGCTCAACCGATGTCCATTGTGGTTGCTGTCCGGCCCTCATCATAGCGGCCGGGCGGCCGTCTGGAAGACGCGGGCCCGCTCCAGGGTGAAGCAGCCTGCGCCGGAACCGGCGCCCGCGCCGGCCGGTTGGTCGGCAACGTCCGCTCGAAGGCGCCCGCCATGATCCGCTTGCCCCCTGCCGTCCTGCTGGCCGCCTTCGCGCTGGCCCTGCCGTCCCCCGCCTCGGCGCAGACGGCGCCCGGCGAGATCAAGGGCCAGGACGTGCTCGGCGACAAGTCGAAGAGCGCCCATGACGGTTGGGTCCAGGCGCCCATCCCCCGTGAGGAATCCGCGGCCAAGGACGCCCCGAATCCCGGCGGAGACTCCGTCCGCGAGAACGCGAGCCGGCCGGTGCCGGGGGGCGACACGTCGCCCTCGCCGGGCGCCGATCCGCAGCGCCCTCTCGATCACCGCACCCCCGGCCCATCGGGCTCCAACCCCGCCTCCCCCTCGAAATGACCCGCCGGTCGCACGGCCGGAGGCTGACAAAACGAGCCTCCGCGTCGCGCCACCGCACTTGCCAGTTGCGCGCAATCCTGTGAGCATCTGGAATGATAACAACTCGCAACAGGATCGTGGGATGAACGTCCAGATCTCGCGGCGCGGCCTCCTGAAGGGGCTCGGCGCCGGGCTCGCGGGGGGCACGCTCGGCGCCCTCGGCTTCGGCGGGCTGGAGCCGGCGATGGCGGCCTCGGTGAGGCCGTTCAAGCTCGCGCAGATGCGCGAGACCCGCAACACCTGCCCCTATTGCTCGGTGGCCTGCGGCGTCATCCTCTACAGCCTCGGCGACCGGTCGAAGAACGCCCGCTCGGCGGTGATGCATGTCGAGGGCGATCCCGACCATCCCGTGAACCGCGGCACGCTCTGCCCGAAGGGATCGAGCCTGCTCGACTTCGTGCAGTCCGAGACGCGCACGAAGTACCCGCAGTACCGTGCGCCCGGCACCTCCGAGTTCAAGCGCGTGTCCTGGGACTTCGCCCTCGACCGCATCGCGCGCCTGATGAAGGACGACCGCGACAGGAACTTCGTCGCCAAGAATGGCGACCTCACCGTCAACCGATGGACCACCACGGGCTTCCTCGGCGCCTCGGCGACGACGAACGAGACGGCCTGGATGACTTACAAGACGGTCCGAAGCATGGGGGCCCTGGTCTTCGACAACCAAGCCAGGGTCTGACACGGCCCGTCGGTCGCCAGTCTGGCGCCTTCGTTCGGTCGTGGTGCGATGACCAACCTCTGGATGGACATCAAGCACGCTGACGTCATCACGGTCATGGGCGGCAATGCGGCGGAAGCGCATCCGTGCGGCTTCAAGTGGGTGGTCGAGGCCAAGGCCCACAACAACGCCAAGCTGATCGTCGTCGATCCGCGCTTCACGCGCACGGCCTCCGTCGCCGACATCTACTGCCCGATCCGGCAGGGGACCGACATCGCCTTCCTGTCGGGGGTGGCGAAGTACCTGCTCGACAACGACCAGATCCAGCACCGCTACGTCTCGGCCTATTCCAACGCCGGCTTCGTGGTGAAGGAGGGCTACACCTTCGAGGAGGGGCTCTTCGCCGGCTACGACCCGGAGAAACGCGACTACGACAAGACCACCTGGGACTACGAGATCGGGCCGGACGGCTATGCCGTCGTCGACCCGACGATGCAGCACCCGCGCTGCGTCATGCAGCTCCTCAAGAAGCACGTCGCCCTCTACACGCCGGAGATGGTCTCGCGGATCTGCGGCACTCCCCAGGAGAAGTTCCTCGAGGTCTGCAAGGTCATCGCCACGACGGCGAGCCCCGAGCGGACGATGACGTCCCTCTACGCGCTCGGCTGGACCCATCATTCCAAGGGGTCGCAGAACATCCGCTCGATGTGCATCGTGCAGACGCTGCTCGGCAATATCGGCATGCTCGGCGGCGGCATGAACGCCCTGCGCGGGCATTCCAACATCCAGGGCCTGACCGATGTCGGGCTGATGAGCAACCTGCTGCCGGGCTATATGAGCATCCCGACGGAGAAGGAGCCGGACTACTCCGACTACATGAGCAAGCGGCAGTTCAAGCCGCTGCGTCCGGGCCAGACGAGCTACTGGCAGAACTACAACAAGTTCTTCGTCTCCTTCCAGAAGGCCATGTGGGGCGAGAAGGCGACCAAGGACAACGGCTGGGCCTACGACTACCTGCCCAAGCTCGACGTGCCGAACTACGACATCATGCGCGGCTTCGAACTGGCCAAGCAAGGCAAGATGACGGGCTACTTCATCCAGGGCTTCAACCCCCTGATGTCGTTCCCCAACCGCGCCAAGATGGCGGAAGCCTTCGCCAGGATGAAGTTCGTCGTGGTGATGGACCCGCTCCAGACCGAGACGGCCCGGTTCTGGGAAAACCACGGCGAGTACAACGACGTCGACCCTGCCAAGATCCAGACCGAGGTGTTCGAGCTTCCCACGACGCTGTTCGCGGAAGAGGAGGGCTCGCTCTCGAACTCCAGCCGCTGGTTGCAGTGGCACTGGCAGGCGCAGGAGCCGCCGGGCGAGTGCCGCTCCGACATCGAGATCATGGCGGGGCTCTTCCTGCGCATGAAGGCGCTCTACAAGAAGGAGGGCGGCGCCTTCCCCGACCCGATCGTCGATCTGACCTGGAACTATGCGACGGCGGATTCGCCGACGCCGGTGGAGCTGGCGCGCGAGCTCAACGGCTACACCCTCGCCCCGATCCAGGATGCGGCCGGCGCAACGATCCCCGCCGGCAAGCAGGTCGACGGCTTCGCCCAGTTGAAGGACGACGGCTCCACCGCCTGCGGCTGCTGGATCTACTCGGGCTGCTACACCGAGAAGGGCAACACCATGGCCCGCCGGGACAACACCGACCCCGGCAACAAGGGCATCGCGCCGAACTGGGCCTTCGCCTGGCCGGCCAACCGCCGCGTGCTCTACAACCGCGCCTCCTGCGACCCCGAGGGCAAGCCCTGGTCGGAGAAGAAGAAGCTCATCGAGTGGAACGGCAAGCAGTGGGTCGGCTTCGACGTGCCGGATTTCGGCCCGACGAGCGCGCCCGAGGCCGGTGTCGGCCCGTTCATCCTCAATCAGGAGGGCGTCGCCCGGCTCTGGACCCGCGGCCTGATGCGGGACGGGCCGTTCCCGACCCATTACGAGCCCTTCGAGTCGCCGGTGGCGAACGTCGCCTTCCCGAAGATCAAGGGCGCGCCCGCCGCCCGCATCTTCAAGGGGGATCTGGCCGATCTCGGCACCTCGGCGGAGTTTCCCTACGCGGCCACGAGCTACCGGCTCACCGAGCATTTCCACCAGTGGACGAAGCATTCGCGCATCAACGCGATGCTCCAGCCCGAGGCCTTCGTGGAGATCTCCGAGCAGCTCGCTAAGGAGAAAGGCATCGTCAAGGGCGGCTGGGTCCGGGTCTGGTCGAAGCGCGGCTCGCTGAAGGCCAAGGCGGTGGTGACGAAGCGGATCAAGCCGCTGATCTGCGACGGCAAGCCCGTTCATGTCGTCGGCATCCCGCAGCACTGGGGCTTCATGGGCCTGACCAAGAAGGGATGGCACCCGAACTCGCTGACGCCGGTGGTGGGCGACGCCAACACCGAGACGCCGGAGTTCAAGGCGTGGCTCGTCAACATCGAGCCGACCACCCCGCCCGCCGGCGCCGTCGCGTAAGGGGAGCTGAGAGATCATGGCCGATTACAGCTCCCTCGACATCCGCCAGCGCTCCGCCTCCACGGAGCAGCCGCCCGCGATCCGCAGCCAGATGGAGGTGGCCAAGCTCATCGACGTCTCGAAGTGCATCGGCTGCAAGGCCTGCCAGGCGGCCTGCGAGGAGTGGAACGACCTGCGCGACGACATCGGCGTCAATGTCGGCGTCTACGACAACCCCCACGACCTCACGCCGAAGTCGTGGACGCTCATGCGCTTCACGGAGTACGAGAACGAGCAGAGCGGCAACCTCGAATGGCTGATCCGCAAGGACGGCTGCATGCACTGCTCCGAGCCGGGCTGCCTCAAGGCCTGCCCCTCGCCCGGCGCGATCATCCAGTACTCCAACGGCATCGTCGACTTCGTCGAGGAGAACTGCATCGGCTGCGGCTATTGCGTGAAGGGCTGCCCCTTCAACATTCCGCGCATCTCCGAGAAGGACCACAAGGCCTACAAGTGCACGCTCTGCTCGGACCGGGTGGCCGTCGGACAGGCCCCCGCCTGCGCCAAGGCCTGCCCGACGGGCGCGATCATGTTCGGCACCAAGCAGGCCATGATCGAGCAGGCGCACGACCGGGTGGACGACCTCAAGTCGCGCGGGTTCGACAAGGCGGGGCTGTACGATCCGGCCGGCGTCGGCGGCACGCATGTGATGTACGTGCTCCACCATGCCGACAAGCCGAGCCTCTATGCCGGCCTGCCGAACGATCCGAGGATCAGCCCGCTCGTCGCCTTCTGGAAGGGCGGGGCGAAGGTGTTCGGGCTCGCCACCATGGGCTTCGCCGCCGTGGCGGGCTTCTTCCACTACATCACCGCCGGCCCCAACGAGGTAGCGCTGGAGGAGGAGGAGGAGGCCGTCGAGCTCGACCACGAGGCGAGCCGCCGCAACGGCGAGGGGGCGCGCGCCCATTGATCCCCTCCGCTTGCCCCTCCCTGCCCGACCTCACCGTGGAGCGCGTCCGATGACGATCCATGCCGACATCCGGGACAGCGACGAGAACCCGATCCGCGAGGTGAAGGCCGAGACGCCCGAGATCCTCTACGTGCGCCGCTACAACGGCGTGCAGCGGGTCAACCACTGGATCACCGCGATCCTGTTCACGCTGCTCGCCCTGAGCGGACTGGCGATGTTCACGCCGTTCCTGTTCTTCCTCACCGGCCTGTTCGGCGGCGGGCAGGCGACGCGGGTGATCCATCCCTGGTTCGGCGTCGCCCTGATGATCAGCTTCTCGCTGCTGTTCCTGCGGTTCTGGCGGCTCAACCTGCCGAACCGGGACGATGTCGAGTGGTCGAAGAAGATCGGCGACGTGCTGACCAACCGCGAGGACCGTCTGCCCGAGCTCGGCAAGTACAATGCCGGACAGAAGACCGTGTTCTGGGGGCAGACCGTCCTGATCGCGATCATGTTCGTCACCGGGCTCGTGATCTGGGACCAGTACTTCTACGCCTACACCGTCATCGAGACGAAGCGCTGGGCGGTGCTCGCCCATTCGCTCGCGGCGGTGCTCGCCATCGCCTTGATCTTCATCCATGTCTATGCGGGCATCTGGGTACGCGGCACCGGGCGGGCGATGATGCGTGGCACCGTCACCGGCGGCTGGGCTTATCGCCATCACCGCAAGTGGCTGCGCCAGCTCGCCGGGACCAAGGACACCGGCGGCACCACCGACAAGCACGGGGCCTGAGGCATTGGCGGGCATCTTTCGCCGGACGCGTGGGCGGACCGAGCCCGTCGAGGAGACGCCGGAGGCTGAAGAGCGGCCGAGGCGCGAGCTCAAGCCCGATCCCGACCGGATCGGAATCTCCGGCGCGGTTCCCTTCGCTCGCCTGCCGGACCCGGCGCGGCTTTTTTCCGACCGCGCCGCGCGGCTTCGCTCATTGGCGCCGGATCACCCGCTCGGCGGCTATCTGGACTTCCTCGCCCATATCGCGGAGGCGCAAGCCGGAGTGCAGGCGGCAATGACGGTCGCGGTGCCGGCCGACACGGCTTTGCGCGCCGAGCACGGCATGCCCCCTCTGTCGGCAGCCCTTCTGCGCGACGATCCCGCCTTCCTCGAAGGGCTCGACCGGCTGCTCGCGTCCGTCGATCTCTCCGCCACCCCTGAGGCGACCCGGCTCGCGCGCGACGCCCTGCGCGCGGCCTCCCCCGAGGACAGGCTCGATCTCGCCGCGCAGGTGTTCGAGGGCGCCTTTCCCCTGGAGCGGATGGGCGAGTGCGTCTTCGCGGCGGCCGCGCTCCAGGTCTATCTCTCCGTCCAGGCCGCGCGGCTCGACCTCGCGAGCCTCAAGCCCGTGGCGGACGGCGTCTGCCCGTGCTGCGGCGGCGCCCCCGTGGCGAGCCTTGTCGTCGGCTGGACCCCCGCCGACAAGGCCCGCTACTGCGCCTGCTCGCTCTGCGGCACCCTGTGGAACCATGTCCGCATCCGCTGCACCGCCTGCGGCTCCGGCGAGGGGATCAGCTATTACGGCCTCGACGAGGTCTCGAAGGACGTCCAGGTCGAGACCTGCACCGCCTGCAACAGCTACCTCAAGCACCTGCACCAGCACCGCGATCCCGCCCTCGACCCGGTGGCAGACGACGTCGCCTCCTATGGTCTCGACCTGAAGATCGCCGAGGAGGGCTTCCGGCGCGCCGGGCTCAACCCGCTCTTCATCGCCTGAGAATCGCGGCGCCGGGCGGGTTGCCGGAGCATCGGCGCGTCCCCACCATCTCCAGACGGGCGGCCGGCGCCCCGGTCCGTCCGGCCGGATTTCGAGAGGCGCTGCCGATGAGCGACATCCCCCCGCGCCTGACGAGCCTCGCCCATGGCGGCGGCTGCGGCTGCAAGCTCGATCCGGGCATGCTGCGCAGCCTGCTGGCGCATCAGCCGGCGGCGGCTCCCTTCGAGCGGCTCCTCGTCGGCAACGAGACGGCGGACGATGCGGCGGTGTGGGAGCTCGACGACGGCACCTGCCTCGTCGCCACCACGGATTTCTTCATGCCGATGGTGGACGATCCGCATGATTTCGGGCGGATCGCCGCGACGAACGCCATCTCGGACGTCTACGCCATGGGCGGCAGGCCGCTGCTGGCGCTCGCCATCCTCGGCATGCCGGTCTCGAAGCTCGCGCCGGATGTCGTGGGCCGCATCCTGGCCGGGGGCGCCGCCATCTGCGCGGAGGCCGGCATTCCGGTGGCGGGGGGGCATTCCATCGATTCCGTCGAGCCGATCTACGGGCTCGCGGTGATCGGCACCTGCGCGCGAAGCAACCTCCGGCGCAACACCGGCGGGCGGCCGGGCGACGCGGTGATCCTGACCAAGCCGCTCGGCGTCGGCATCTACTCCGCCGCCATCAAGCGCGAGGCCCTGCCCGAGGAGGGCTATGCCGAGTTCATCGCCGCGACGACCCGGCTCAACCGCGTCGGCATGGCGCTCGGCGCCGACCCGGACGTGCACGCCATGACCGACGTCACCGGTTTCGGGCTGCTCGGGCACGGGCTCGAACTGGCGCGCGGCTCCGGCCTGAGGCTGGTGATCGCCGATGCCGCCGTGCCGCTGCTGGTCCGCACGGAGGCGCTGGCGCGAGAGGGCTTCGTCACGGGGGCCTCGCACCGCAACTGGTCGAGCTATGGCGAGGCGGTGGCGCTGCCCCCCGCCCTCCCCGACTGGCGCCGCCACGTCCTCACCGATCCGCAGACCTCGGGCGGCCTCCTCGTCGCCTGCGAGGCCGAGCGGGCCGGCGCGATCCTCGACGGGATCAGGGAGGCGGGCTTCGCCGGGGCGGCGGTCGTCGGACGTCTCGAGGCGGGCGAACCCGGCATCCGCGTCGAGGCGGCTTGAGCGTCCGCGCCGGCCCTCATCCGTTGCCGCCGTCGAGCCCCGCGAAATGCTCCGCGATGCCGCCGGCCGTGGTCAGCCAGATTTGTTCGCGATGCGCGGCGATATGGGCGAGCGCCCGGCGCAGGGGCCTCATTCGGTGCGGCTGGCCGACGATGTAGGGGTGCAGCGCGATGCCCATGACGAGGGGCGCCGAGGCGGACCGCTCCAGCATCTCGTCGAAGGCGTCGACGATCATCTCCGCGAATTGCCGCCCGGACTCCTTGCGCGCGACGATGGCCGGGATGTCGTTCAGCTCCTGCGGATAGGGCACCGAGAGGATGCGGCCGCCGCCTCGGGTCGAGAACCAGACCGGCTGGTCGTCATGGGCCCAGTCGAGCAGGTAGCGGTAGCCGGCCTCGGCGAGGAGGTCCGGCGTGACCGGCGATTGCGAGATCCACGGCCCGAGCCAGCCGGCCGGCGCCCTGCCCTCCTCGCGGGTGAGGATGGCGGTGGCCTCCGCGATCAGCGCGCGCTCCCGGTCCTCGTCGAGGGTGCCCTGGCGCTCGGAATTGGTGCGCCCATGGCCGACGATCTCGTCGCCCCGCGCCCGGAAGGATTCGATCAGGCCGGGGCAGTCGCGGTAGAGCCGGCTGTTGACGAGCACGCTCGCCGGCATCGCCAGCGCGTCGAGCATCTCGCCGATCCGCCAGGCGCCGACGCGGTTGCCCCAGTCGCGCCAGGCGTAGTTCAGCACGTCCGGCTGCGGGCCGCCGGGGGCCAGCTCCGCCCCGAGCCCGGAGCCGAAATCGAAGCCTTCGAGATTGAGCCCGACATAGACCGCCAGGCGCCGCCCCTGCCGCCAGTCGAAGACGGGCCGGCTCGGCAGCGCGCTGTATCCGTAACGGCCGTGTCCGGTCATGCCCGTTCCTTGCGGCGTTCAGAAGTCGGCGTGGATCCGCGTGCCCAGGAAGTTCGCGGGGCCGCGATCCTTGTTGTAGGCCGGGTTCACGACGAGCTGGTAGTTGAACGAGACCGTCAGGATCTTGTTGAGGCTCAGGGCGTAGTAGGCCTCCAGCGCCCGCTCGGGCGCGTAGCGCAGGCGCCCGTCGCCGATCAGCAGCCCGACGCCGCCATTGGCGAAGAAGGCGCGGTGCGAGGGCGAGATCCCGTTCATCGAGGTGCCGATGCCGACCGTGTCGGCCGGCCGCTCCCAGGCGGTGCCCTTCAGCGACACGCCCCCCGAGACCGAGCGGTCGATATCGGTGAAGGACAGGCTCTCGTTGCGGCCGTCATTGGCGCTGACGCGGGCGAAGACGCCGAGATCGGCGCTCACCGCCTGTTCGAGATTCACGTAGAAGCCGGTCTTGCGGCGCGGGCGGCGGGTCGCGGCGGCGGCGTCGTTGATGTCGGCGAACAGGCCGGCCTGGGTCAGGCCGACGACCTGCCGGAAATCGGCGGTGTTGCCGACATTGGAGAACAGCCCGAGCCGGAGCTTGCCCGGCTGGTCGAGGACGGGGAGCACATGCCGCTCCTCGAACTCCACCACGCCCCCGGCGCGCTCGAACACGCGCGGGTCGAGCACGTCGTTGGAGGGCTCCTTCGGCACCTGGGTATAGGCGGCGCGCAGGGCGAATTCCGGGCGGTTGTACTCGACCATGACGCCCTGGGTGAAGCCGGGGAGATTGGCCGGGAAGTCGTAGGCGCCCGACGCCCACAGACCCCAGTTCATGAAGTCGACGCGGGGGTCGTGGGCATAGGAATTGGCGTCGAAATAGTCGCCGATGGCGAATTTGCCGGCGACCACGGTGACGCGCTCGATGGCCCGCCGCGTCGCCACCTGGTTCGGGCCGTCCGGCACGTCCTCGGTCTCGCCGCCGAGCCCGAAGGTCTGCTTCAGGAAGTAGCGGTTGGAACGCAGCTTCGGATAGGGCGCGCCGGCCTTCTGCGCCTCGCCGTTGACGAACCCGGCGACGCCCAGCGTGCGGCTGAGGCCGAATCCCTGTGAGAATTCAGGATTGTAGTAGAGTTCGGTGCCCTCGAAGAGCTTCAGCCCGAGCATCATCGTGGCCGTGGTGGTCGACTGGACCTGCCGCCCGATCAGGCTCGCCGGCCCCGTGTAGGGCGCGCGGAAGCCCGGCACGCCCTGCGTGATGAAGGTGGTCTGCCCGTGCAGCGAGAAGCGGTCGTCGGGGCTCGACGTTCCTTCCGTCTCCGGGGGCGGCGTCAGGCCGGCGGGATGCCAGGACAGGCGCGCCATCATCTGGTGGGAGGTGAAGGACGCGTCCCGCGTCGAGACCGGGCCTCCGGCGGCGCCGGGCAGCGCGCCGAGCCCGAAGCGGCCGCCGCCGCCGAGGTCGAGGTAGCGGTAGTCGATCCCCAGCGCGAGCTGCTCCGTCAGCGCCAGTTGCACGCCCGCCCCGAGGGTGAAGCCGAGATAGGAGAGGTCGTGCCGCGTGCTCGCGACGCCCCCTCCGGCGAGGTCGGGATAGGTGGCCAGGATGCGGACATCGGCCCCCGCGAGGCCGAAGGTGGCGTAGACGAGGGCCCGGTCGAAGGCGACGCCGACGCGTCCGCGCAGGGTGCCGTAGAGGTCCGTCTTGGCGCGCAGCACGCTGAATTCCGGGTCCAGCCCCTCGTAGCCGAGCCCCGGCGCCGTGGAGGCCACGGGCCGCTTCAGGTTGGCGCCGTAGACGTCCGCCTCGATGCCATAGAGCCACGGGCCGGTCTGCCAGTTGTAGCCGCCGAACAGGCCGCCGACGGCGGTGGTCGCGTTGCGCGAGCGGTCGTTGCGGCCCGTGGCGTCCCCGGTCTTGAAGTCCGGGACCGCTCGTCCGCCGATCATGGTGCCGTGAAACGTGTGCTGCCCGAAGGACGCGCCGCCGCTGCCCTCGATCCCGAGATAGGGGCCGGACCAGTCGATGAAGGCAGGGCCCTGCGCGGATGGAGGGGCCGGATCGGCGGCGAGCGCTGGCGGTCCGAGCAGGACGGCCAAGGCCAGCGCCGGGAGCGCTGCCCTTCGGACCCTGCCCCTGCCGAAGACGTCGCCGTGCTTCAAGTCCGACTCCCGATATCGTCGCGGTCGGGTATAGCAACGGCTATATCGCCGGCAACCGCAATGCCCGCCGGTTGCCTTCTTGGCGGGCCGACGTTGCAAAAATCACCCGCCCGCCGGCGTGATCGTGGTCGCGGCGGGCCCGATCCAGTTAGCCGGGCCTGCATGACAGATCGATGTCGGTGCCCAGACCTTATCGGAGGGCGGCCCGGCCGGGCCCCAAGCCGGCCTGCCTTCGCGCTTCATATGAGAAACCACCACTATCGCTTTGTCGAAGAACGAGTATGTGCGTTCTGCCTTAGGGGGTTGGTTCACGCGGGATCGCATCCGCCGTCGTCGTCCGCGAGCACGCGGGACGGCGTTTCCCGACGGTCCGTGGCCCGAAATCCCGCTGCCCTCAGGCCAGGACATCGCCGCTCCCGCCGCCGCCGGGCCGGAGGCTTGGCCGAAGCCTTGCATGGCCGACTGCATGCACAAGCACCCCTCGCTCCTCCCCCTCCCGAGCCTCAAGAGACTGCGGCTGACGATGGCCGCCCTCGCCCTGGCGGCGTCGCCGACGCTCGCCTGCGCGCAGGGCGTCCTGCGCATCGGCATGACCGCCTCCGACATCCCGCTGACCACGGGGCAGGCCGACAACGGCGGCGAGGGCATGCGCTTCACCGGCTACACGGTCTATGACGGCCTCATCAACTGGGACCTGTCGAGCGCCACCAAGCCCTCTGACCTCGTCCCCGGCCTCGCCGTGAGCTGGGCGGTCGACCCGGCCGACAAGACCAAATGGACCTTCAAGCTGCGCGAGGGCGTGACCTTCCACGACGGGTCGCCCTTCACGGCCGAGGCCGTGGTCTGGAACCTCGACAAGCTCCTCAAGACCGACGCCCCGCAATACGACCCGCGCCAGTCCGCGCAGGGGCGGACCCGCATCCCGGCGGTGGCGAGCTACCGCGTCGTCGACCCCGGCACCGTCGAGATCGTCACCAAGGCGCCGGACGCCACGCTGCCCTACCAGATCGCCTGGATCATGATGTCCTCTCCCGCCCAGTGGGAGAAGCTCGGCAAGAGCTGGGACGCCTTCGCCAAGTCGCCCTCGGGCACCGGCCCGTGGAAGCTGACGCTGTTCGCGCCCCGCGAGCGCGCCGAGATGGTCCCGAACACCGCCTATTGGGACAAGGCCCGCGTGCCGAAGCTCGACAAGCTCGTCCTCGTGCCGCTGCCGGAGGCCAACGCCCGCATCGCGGCCCTGCGCTCGGGCCAGGTGGACTGGATCGAGGCCCCGGCGCCGGACGCCGTCGCCTCCCTGAAGGGGGCCGGCTTCACCATCGTCACCAACACCTATCCGCACAACTGGACGTGGCACCTCTCGCGGGTGCCGGGCTCGCCCTGGAACGACATCCGGGTGCGCAAGGCCGCCAACCTCGCCGTCGACCGCGAGGGGCTGAAGGAGCTGCTCGGCGGCCTCGCGGTGCCGGCGGAGGGCTTCATGCCGCCGGGCCACCAGTGGTTCGGGCACCCCTCGTTCAAGCTGACATACGACCCGGCGGCGGCCAAGAAGCTGCTGGCGGAGGCCGGCTACGGCCCCGACAAGCCGATCACCACCAAGATCCTGATCTCGGCCTCGGGCTCGGGCCAGATGCAGCCGCTGCCGATGAACGAGTTCGTGCAGCAGAGCCTCGCCGAGGTCGGCATCAAGGTCGAGTTCGAAGTGGTCGAGTGGAACACGCTCATCAACATCTGGCGCGCGGGCGCCAAGGCCGAGACCTCGCGCGGCGGCACCGGCCTCAACTACAGCTACTTCATCCAGGACCCCTTCACGGGCTTCATCCGGCACCTGCAAGGCAATCTCGCCCCGCCCAACGGCACGAACTGGGGCTATTACAACGATCCCGACATGGACAAGCTCTTCGATCAGGTGCGCAACACCTTCGACAAGGAGGAGCAGGTCAAGGTCCTCCAGAAGGTCCACGAGAAGTTCGTCGACGACGCCCTGTTCCTGATGATCACCCACGACGTGAATCCGCGGGCGATGAGCAAGAAGGTCAAGGGCTTCGTCCAGGCGCAGAACTGGTTCCAGGACTTCTCGCCCATCACCATCGACGCGGCGGCGAGCCGGTGACGCGCGGCGGGAAGGGCTGAGAGACGATGCTGCTCTACATCCTCAAGCGCCTGGTCGCGGTGACGCCGGTGGCCTTCGGCGTCAGCGTCGTCTGCTTCCTTCTCGTGCATCTCGCGCCCGGCGATCCCCTGAGCGCCGTGCTGCCCGTGGACGCGACGCAGGCGACCATCGAGGAGATGCGCGCCGCCTACGGCTTCGACAAGCCGCTGCCCGTGCAATACGGAATCTGGTTCTGGCGCGTCCTGCACGGCGATCTCGGGACCTCCATCGCCACCGGCCGCCCGGTGCTCGGCGAGGTCTCGCGCGCGGTGGTCAACAGCCTGATCCTGGCCTCCGTCGCCACGCTTCTCGGCTTCACCTTCGGCACGCTGTTCGGCTTCGTCGCCGGCTACCACCGCAACTCCTGGCCGGACCGCATCGCCTCGGCGCTGTCGGTCTTCGGCGTCAGCGTGCCGCATTACTGGCTCGGCATGGTGATGGTGATCGTGTTCTCGGCGACGCTCGGCTGGCTGCCGCCCACGGGGGCCGGCCCGGACGGGTCCGGCAACTGGCGGCCCGATCTCGATCATCTGCGCTACATCATCCTGCCGGCGGTCACGATGTCGGTGATCCCCACCGGCATCATCGCCCGCACCGTGCGCGCCCTCGTCGCCGACATCCTGGCGCAGGATTTCGTCGAGGCGCTGCGCGCCAAGGGGCTCGACGAGTGGGGCGTGTTCAAGCACGTCGTGCGCAACGCGGCGCCGACGGCGCTCGCGATCATGGGGCTCCAGCTCGGCTACCTGCTCGGCGGCTCGATCCTGATCGAGACGGTGTTCGCCTGGCCCGGCACCGGCTTCCTGCTCAACGCCGCGATCTTCCAGCGCGACCTGCCCCTGCTCCAGGGCTCGATCCTGGTGCTGGCGATGTTCTTCGTGTTCCTGAACCTGGCCGTCGACGTCATGCAGACGGCCTTCGATCCGCGCATCGAGCGGGGCTGAGCCGATGTCCGCCCCCCTCACCGCCGGCTCGGTCGCGCTCGACGGCAACGTCGCGGCCGCTCCCGGCGCCGAACCCGCCGCCTTCGTCGCCTCGCGCGGCTACTGGCGCCATGTCGGCCACCGGCTGATGCGCGATCCCGTCGCGCTCGCCGCAGGCGCCGTCATCCTGCTGATCGTGCTCGTCGCGATCCTCTCGCCCTGGATCACGCCCGCCGATCCCTACAAGGGCGCCATGCTGCGCCGCCTGAAGCCCATCGGGACGGCGAACTTCCCCCTCGGCTCTGACGAGCTCGGCCGCGACATGCTGAGCCGCCTGATGATCGGCGCCCGCCTCTCCCTGTTCATGGGCGTGACCCCGGTGCTCATCGCCTTCGTCATCGGCTCGGGGATCGGCATCCTCGCCGGCTATGTCGGCGGCTGGACCAACACGATCCTGATGCGCACCATCGACGTGTTCTTCGCCTTCCCCTCGGTGCTGCTGGCGATCGCCCTGTCGGGGGCGCTCGGCGCGGGCATCTTCAACGCCATCGTCTCGCTGACCTGCGTGTTCGTCCCCCAGATCGCGCGCGTGGCCGAGAGCGTGACCACGGGAATCCGAAAACGCGACTACATCGACGCGGCGCGTCTGTCGGGCGCTTCGGCGCTCACCATCATGCGCGTGCAGGTGCTCGGCAACGTGCTGGGGCCGATCTTCGTCTATTCGACGAGCCTCATCAGCGTCTCGATGATCCTGGCCTCGGGCCTGTCCTTCCTCGGGCTCGGGGTGCGCCCGCCCGAGCCCGAATGGGGCTTGATGCTCAACACCCTGCGCACGGCGATCTACGTGAACCCGCTGGTGGCGGCGCTGCCGGGGCTCGCGATCTTCATCGTCTCGATCTCGTTCAACCTGTTCTCGGACGGACTGCGCAGCGCCATGGAGATCCGTCGTTGAGTGTCATCCCGGACCTGCCGGACCCGTTCGCGCATGATCGCGGCGGCCCGGCCCAGCCCCTCCTGTCGATCTCGGGCCTCGTGAAGCATTTCCCCGTCCGCAAGGGGTTCGGGGGCAAGCGGCAGGTGGTGCAGGCCGTCGACGGCGTCGATTTCGAGACCCTGAAGGGCGAGACGCTGGGCATCGTCGGCGAATCCGGCTGCGGCAAGTCGACGACCGCCAAGCTCCTGATGGGGCTGATCGAGCGCGATTCCGGCGAGATCCTGTTCGACGGCCAGCCGGTCGGCGAGCGCTCCCTGCCCTGGCGCGCCTATCGGCGGCAGGTGCAGATGGTCTTCCAGGACAGCTACGCCTCCCTCAACCCGCGCATGACGGTGGAGGCGTCCATCGCCTTCGGACCGAAGGTGAACGGCGTGCCGGGCCGCGAGGCCGTGGAACGCGCGCGCATGCTGCTCGCCCGCGTCGGGCTGGAGCCGAAGCGCTTCGCCGGGCGCTATCCGCACGAGCTTTCCGGCGGCCAGCGCCAGCGCGTCAACATCGCCCGCGCCCTGGCGCTGGAGCCGCGCCTCGTGCTCCTCGACGAGGCGGTCTCGGCCCTCGACAAGTCCGTGGAGGCGCAGGTGCTGAACCTGCTCCTCGACCTCAAGCAGGAATTCGGGCTGACCTACATCTTCATCAGCCACGACCTCAACGTGGTGCGCTTCATCGCGGACCGGGTGATGGTGATGTATCTCGGCCGCGTCGCCGAGATCGGGCCGTCCGACACGGTGCTCTCCGCGCCCTCGCATCCCTACACGCAGGCGCTGCTCGCCTCGATGCCCTCGCTCGATCCCGACAACCGCACCGAGGCGGCGCTTCTCGCTGGCGATCCGCCGAACCCCATCGATCCGCCCTCCGGCTGCCGCTTCCACCCCCGCTGCACGCTCGCCGCTCCGGTCTGCTCCCAGGACGAGCCGCGCCTCGATGCCGTCGGGGACCTGCACCGGGTCGCCTGCCTCGCCCGCCAGCCGGGCTCCGGCCATCCCGCTGCTCCCGCCCAGCGGATCGCGGCATGACCGGCGATACCGCGAAGGCGATCGAGCTCACGGGGCTGCGGGTCGGCTTCGGCCCCGTCCAGGTGGTCGACGGCGTCGACCTGTCGCTGGAGCGCGGCGAGTCGCTGGCGCTGATCGGCGAGTCCGGCTCGGGCAAGAGCGTGACCCTGCGGGCGATCCTGCGGCTCTTTCCCGAGGGCCGCAGTCGCATCGAGGGCGGCGTCCGCGTGGTCGGGCGCGACGTGCTGGCGCTGTCGAAGCGCGAGCTGGTGGATTTTCGCGGCCGCGTGGTCTCGATGATCTTCCAGGAGCCGCTGCTGGCCTTCGATCCCGTCTACACCGTCGGCCGGCAGATCACCGAGGCGATCCTGCGCCACGAGGCCATCGGCGCGCAGGCGGCGAGGAAGCGCGCCCTCGACCTGTTCGAGCGGGTGCGCATCCCGAGCCCGGCGCGCCGGCTCGACAACTACCCGCACGAGATGTCCGGCGGCATGCGCCAGCGCGCGATGATCGCTCTGGCGCTCGCCTGCCGCCCGCAGGTGCTGCTCGCCGACGAGCCGACGACGGCGCTCGATGCCACGGTGCAGATCCAGATCCTGCTGCTGCTGCGCGAGTTGCAGCGCGACCTCGGGCTCTCGATCGTCCTCGTGACGCACGATCTCGGCGCGGCGGTGGAGGTCGCCGACAGGATCGCCGTGATGTACGCGGGCAAGGTGGTGGAGATCGGCACCGCTCGGCAGATCGTGCGCGAGCCGCACCATCCCTACACCATCGGGCTGCTGCGCAGCCGCGCCGACGGCGTGCTCGTGAAGGGGCAGCGCCTCGAGACCATCCCCGGCAACCCGCCCGATCTCTCGGCCCGGCCCCCCGGCTGCCCCTTCGCGCCGCGCTGCTTCCTCGCCGAGGACGCCTGCCGGATGGAGATGCCGGCCGCCGCCGCGATCGCCCCCGGTCACGTCGTCGCCTGCCGCCGCGCGGACGACGCGGCGGCCGCCTTCCGGGGTGGCACGGCGGCGGCTCTGGACACCGCCGTGCCGGCCTGACGGACCCGGCGCGGCCTTCAGCTGCCGCGATAGGTCGTGCAGCTTCCGGGCGTGCAGAGCAGCGGGACGTGGTAGTGCTGCTTCGCGTCGAAGACCGAGAAGCGCACCACCGTGTCGTCGACGAAGGCGTCGACCGCGCCCGTCCCCGCGCGGGCGGCGAAGACCTCCGCGACATGGAATTCGAGCTGGTACATCCCTGTCTTCGCCTCGGCGGGAGGCACCATCGGTGTGTCGGTGCGCCCGTCCGCGTTGGTCGTCGCCGTCTTGAGATGGCGCCATTCGCCGCCCTCCAGGACGGAGAGGTCGATGCGCACCCCCGCGACGGGGCGGCCGCGCTCGGCGTCGAGGACGTGGGTGGTGATTCCTGCCATGGGAGCCTCCGGCGTTGGATGGGGTCGATCGGGTCCGCGGGACGGCCGGCGGCTCAACTGCCGCGATAGAACGAGTAGCCCCAGGGCGTGAACAGCACCGGCAGGTGGTAGCGCTGCCCAGCGTCGCGGATGACGAAGCGCACCGCCACGAGCCCGAGGAAGTTCGGCGTCGGCAGCGTCACGCCGTAGGTTTTGAAGTAGTCCTCGACATGCAGCAGCAGCTCGTAGCGTCCCTCCTTGAGGGCCTCGTCGACGAGCAGCGGCTCGGCGGTCCGGCCGTTGGGCGCGGTCGTCACGGTCTTGATCGGCTTGTAGGCGTCCCCGTCGCGGATCGAGAGATCCGCGACCATGCCGGCGCCCGGCGTGCCGTGGAAGTTGTCGATGGCGTGCATCGTCAGGCGCGGGCCGAGCCCGGCCTGGGATTTCGGCGCCACGGTCAGGGCGCCGGGCTTGGGCGGCTCCGACTGGGCCAGCACGCCCGTGGAGGCGCCCGTCGAGGCCGCCGCCATGCCGCCGATCCCCGCCCGGACCAGGCTGCGCCGCGTAAGGGAGTTTGGGTCCACGATCCTGTCTCCGGGGCTCGGACTCGATGCCGCGCGCACTGCCATGCAAGATCGAGGCAGATCGGGGACGGGTCGCCGGCCTCGGCGGGATCGTTGACGGTCGCCCGCAACTGTCAGCGATCCCCGGAGCGCGCGCCAAGTCGCCCCTAGCCTAGCGCGGCGCGGCCGGCCTCAACTGGCGAACGGGTCCGCCGGGCGCCATCCTCGTAGGCGCGTCCCGACGCCACGGGACGAGGGACCGGCACGGTCGGACATCGACGGCCATGGAGACCATTCCCCGCCGCGCGCCGCCTTGCAGGATGTTACACCCCGCGCACGTTTTTCATTCTGGTATATTGCATGCCTAGTCGATTGGTGCATTATGTATCCAGTTCGACCGGAGAGTCGCTCTTCAGAAGGATTCGGGGATGGAACGCGAGAATGGGTCGGCCTCCGCGCCGGCCGATGCGCCGTCGGCCAAGTGGTGGCAGCTCGGGTTCGGCGTGTTGTGCATGGCGATGATCGCCAACCTGCAATACGGCTGGACCCTGTTCGTCGATCCGATCGACGCCAAGTATCACTGGGGTCGCGCCGCGATCCAGTTCGCCTTCACCCTGTTCGTGGCCACCGAGACCTGGCTGGTGCCGATCGAGGCTTGGTTCGTCGACCGCTACGGTCCGCGCGTGGTGGTGGCCTTCGGCGGCGTGATGATCGCCTCCGCCTGGATGCTCGATGCCTACGCCGACTCGCTGCCGCTGCTCTATCTCGCGGCTGTGCTGGGCGGCATCGGCGCCGGTTCGGTCTACGGCACCTGCGTCGGCAACGCCCTGAAGTGGTTCCCGGACCGGCGCGGGCTCGCGGCGGGCGCGACGGCGGCGGGCTTCGGCGCGGGCGCCGCGCTCACGGTTGTGCCGATCGCCAAGATGATCGCCTCGGGCGGCTACCAGAACGCGTTCTTCACCTTCGGCCTGATCCAGGGCGGCGCCGTGCTGCTGCTGTCGTTCTTCCTGCGCAAGCCGAGCGTCGCCGTGCCGGTTCAGCGCAAGAGCGTGCGCCTGCCGCAGACCAAGGTCGACCGCACGCCGCGCGAGGCCGTGCGCACCCCGGTCTTCTGGGTGATGTACGCGATGTTCGTGATGGTCGCCTCCGGCGGCCTGATGGCGGCGGCGCAGATCGCGCCCATCGCCCACGACTTCCAGGTCGCCGACGTGCCGGTGAGCATGTTCGGCCTCCAGATGGCGGCCCTGACCTTCGCGATCTCCCTCGACCGCATCTTCGACGGGTTCGGGCGGCCGTTCTTCGGCTTCGTCTCGGACAACATCGGCCGCGAGAACACGATGTTCATCGCCTTCTCGGTGGCGGCGGTGGCGGTGATCCTGCTCATCACCAACGGCCACAACCCGATCGTGTTCATCTTCGCCACGGCGATGTATTTCGGGGTCTTCGGCGAGATCTACTCGCTCTTCCCGGCGACCTGCGGCGACACGTTCGGCTCGAAGTTCGCCACCACGAACGCCGGCCTGCTCTACACCGCCAAGGGAACCGCGGCGTTCCTGGTGCCTTTCGCCAGCATCCTCTCCGCCGCCTACGGGTGGTCGGCGGTGTTCGCCCTGGTCATCGGCCTCAACGCCACCGCCGCGATCCTGGCCATGTTCGTCCTCAAGCCGATGCGCCTCAAGTATCTCCTCACGGCGCCCGCCACCGCCGCCGCTCAGCCGCCCGTCCGCCTGGCGTAGGAGACGTGTCCTGAACGGACGCACCGACAACCGGGTGCCCTGACGGACCGATCCGATCCGGGCACCCGCCGATCAACGATCCAACAATCCCGTCGACAATTCTTCAGGAGGAAGCGGTCATGTCCGCACTGGCCCAGATCATCGACCCCCAGACCGCCGACGTGAGCATGGCGGAGGCCGACACGCAGCGCGAGCTGACCGACGGCTTCCATCTCGTCATCGACGCGCTGAAGCTCAACGGCATCACCAACATCTACGGCGTGCCGGGCATTCCGATCACCGATCTCGGCCGCCTCGCCCAGGCCGAGGGCATGCGGGTGATCTCCTTCCGCCACGAGCAGCATGCCGGCAACGCCGCCGCCATCGCCGGCTTCCTCACCAAGAAGCCCGGCATCTGCCTGACGGTCTCCGCCCCCGGCTTCCTCAACGGCCTGACGGCGCTCGCCAACGCCACCACCAACTGCTTCCCGATGATCCTCATCTCGGGCTCCTCCGAGCGCGAGATCGTCGACCTCCAGCAGGGCGACTACGAGGAGATGGACCAGCTCGCCATCGCCAAGCCCCTCTGCAAGGCCGCCTTCCGCGTCCTGCACGCCTGCGACATCGGCATCGCGGTCGCCCGCGCCATCCGCGCGGCGGTCTCGGGCCGTCCGGGCGGCGTCTATCTCGACCTGCCCGCCAAGCTGTTCTCGCAGGTGATGGACGCCGAGGCCGGCGCCAAGTCCCTCGTCAAGGTCATCGACGCGGCCCCCGCCCAGCTTCCCGCCCCGCACGCCATCGAGCGCGCCCTCGAGGTGCTCAAGGGCGCCAAGCGTCCGCTCATCATCCTCGGCAAGGGCGCGGCCTACGCCCAGGCCGACGAGGCGATCCGCCAGCTCGTCGAGACCAGCGGCATCCCCTACGTGCCGATGAGCATGGCCAAGGGCCTGCTGCCCGACACGCATCCGCTCTCGGCGGGCGCCGCGCGCTCGACGGTGCTCAAGGATTCCGACGTCGTCCTGCTGATCGGCGCCCGCCTCAACTGGCTGCTGTCGCACGGCAAGGGCAAGCAGTGGGGCGCGCCCGGCTCGAAGAAGTTCATCCAGATCGACATCGAGCCCAAGGAGATGGACTCGAACGTCGAGATCGTGGCGCCGGTCGTCGGCGACATCGGCTCCTGCGTCGAGGCGCTGCTCAAGGGCATGGGGTCGAAGTGGCCCTCCCCGCCGTCCGAGTGGCTCGACGCCATCTCGGCCCGCAAGGAGGCCAACATCTCCAAGATGGGTCAGCGCCTCCTGAAGAACTCCACCCCGATGGACTTCCACTCGGCGCTCGGGGCGCTGCGGACGATCATCAAGGACCGGCCCGACGCCATCCTCGTCAACGAGGGCGCCAACACCCTCGATCTCGCCCGCGGCATCATCGACATGTACCAGCCGCGCAAGCGCCTGGATGTCGGCACCTGGGGCATCATGGGCATCGGCATGGGCTTCGCCGTCGCCGCCGCCGTCGAGACCGGCAAGCCGGTGCTCGCGGTCGAGGGCGACAGCGCCTTCGGCTTCTCGGGCATGGAGGTCGAGACGATCTGCCGGTACAACCTGCCGGTCTGCATCGTGGTCTTCAACAACAACGGCATCTATCGCGGCACCGACGTGAACCCCACGGGCGGCGCCGACGTCGCGCCGACGGTGTTCGTGCCGGACTCGCGCTACGACAAGATGATGGAGGCCTTCGGTGGCGTCGGTGTCCATGTGGCGACCCCCGACGAGCTCAGCCGCGCCGTCAACGCGGCGATGGATTCGGGCCGCCCGACCCTCGTCAACGCCGTGATCGATCCGGCCGCCGGCACCGAGAGCGGCAATATCGGCAGCCTCAACCCGCAGAGCGTCGTCAAGAAGAAGTGAGCCCGCCCCGGCGGGACGTTCCCTCGGGACGTCTTGCCGACAGGGGAGCCCACCGCCCTCGCCGCTCATAAGGCGTCCTCGTCCCGGCGGATTGATTTCCGCCGGGACGTTTCCGTTCGAGGGCGCGCCGCACGCGCTCTCGCATTCAAAACAAGATCGGGACGGTGGCCATGATCGATCCTCATCTCGCCGGCCGCATCGCCTTCGCGCACCGCCTGCCGACGAAGCCGCCGCTGCCGCCGGGCCCGCAGCCCTTGAGCCTGTTCGAGAAGCGCGACGCGCTGCTCCATGTGCCGGCCGGCATCGATCCGCGACGGCCGACGCCCCTCGTGGTGCTGTTCCACGGCGGCGGCGGCTCCGCCGCCAAGATCCTGCCGATGCTCCAGGGGCACGCCGAGGCGCGCGGCTTCCTGCTCCTCGTCCCGCAATCGCTGTTTCCGACCTGGGACCTCGTCATCGCCGGCAACGGGCCCGACCGCGAGCGCGTCGAGGCCGCGCTGAACGAGGTCGCTTCGCGCTTCCTGCTCGATCCCGCCCGGCTCGCCTTCGCGGGCCATTCGGACGGGGGCAGCTACACCCTGTCCTCGGGGCTCACGAACGGCGATTTCGTCACCCACCTGATCGTCTCGTCGGCGGGCTTCATGTCCGTGCAGATGCAGACCGGCGCGCCGCGCGTGTTCGTCTCGCACGGCACCCGCGACGAGCAGATCGCGGTCGATCACGGCGGCCGCTCGCACGCGGGCAAGCTCAAGGCCGCCGGCTACGACGTGACCTATGTCGAGTATGACGGGCCGCATGCCTACCACCCGGCCGTCGTCGCCATGGCGGTGGACTTCTTCCTGGGCGAGGGCGCGGAGTCGGCCGGATAACGGCCTCCCCGCTTAGCCCCCTCCCCCGCCCGGATCAGGCCGGCGAGGGCATCGCGGGCTCGAGACCGCCGGCCGGCGGGGAGCGCTCCTCGCTCCGGTTCCCGGCGGCGTCTGCGAGCAGCGCGGACACGAGGTCCGTCTGCGAGACGATCCCGACGAGGCGCCCGTCGGCCCCCACCACGGGCAGGTGGTGCAGCCCGGATTCCGCCATGCGCGCGACGACGTCCGCGATCGGGCTCTCGGGAAAGAGCGTCTTCACGGAGGTGGTCATGATGTCGGCGACGCAGCCATGCGGCGCCTGTCCGCGCTGGAGCATCAGGCGCAGGCGCCGCCCGAGGCCGAGCCGGGGCCCGCTCCGGTCCCAGGCGGCCTTGTCGAGCAGGTCCGTCTGCGTGACGATGCCGAGCACCCGCGCGCTCTCGTCGGTGACGGGCAGCACCTTGATCCGGTGACGGCGCAGGAGGCTCAGCGCCTCGGCGAGGGAATCGCCGGGCGCCACCGCGATCACGTCGCGGGACATGATGTCGGCGCAGGCGACCTGCCCCGAGCGCCGCCGGTAGGAGTTGATCTGCGCCTGCCGCAGGATGGCCTCCAGGTCGCCGCGCCCGACATCGAGGAGCTGGTCGAAGGTCTTCAGGGCCTCGTCGAGGTCGGACGAGGAGAAGCCGATCCGGGTCGTCGGCGCGGGATCGGCGGTGCCGCGGTCGGGCGCCGCCACCCTGGCATGCGGATAGGGCCGGCCGGTGAGGTTGTTGAACAGGAGCGCCGCCGCCAGCATCAGCAGCGAGTTCGCCCCCACCGGCCAGAGCACGAAGCCGTAGCCGAGGTCGCGGATGGCGGGGCCGCCGAGGACCGCCGTCAGCGCCACGGCGCCGCTCGGCGGATGGACGCAGCGCAGGCTCATCATCGTGGCGATGGTGAGGGCGATGGCGAGGCCCGCCGCCCAGGCGGGATCCGAGACGACGGCCGCCGCCGTCACGCCGATGAGGGCCGCCACGGTGTTGCCGCCGAGGATCGACCAGGGCTGCGCCAAGGGGCTCGCGGGAACCGCGAAGAGCAGCACCGCCGAGGCGCCCATCGGCGCGATCAGCGCGGGAAGGGCGGCGTCCGGCCCCAGCGCCGCCGTGCAGACGAGCCCCGTCGCGACGATGCCGATCAGGGCGCCGAGGGCCGAGCGGACACGCTCGCGCGGGCTGAGGGGAGCCTGCTCCGGGAGGAATCGCCGCCAGATCGGATGCATCGCGGGGGATCACCTGCGTTCGAGGAGCGGCCGGCGCACCGCCGGAGCGGACGCGGGCCCGCCGGCTCCATAGCGGGTGTCGCCGCCGTGCCAAAGAAAAGGGCCGCCCCCGATCCGGCCGGAGGCGGCCCTTTCATATCAGGCCGACCGCCTGCTGCCCGTCACGCATGGGCAGCGGCGTCCGGCACGGGACGACGGCGACGCATGGCGCTCCGTCCTCCGATGGACGATCGCCTCAGACGGCGCGCTCCTGGTGCAGCATCTCGATCTGCTGCTCGGTGTAGCCGAGGTCGCGCAGCACCTCGTCGGTGTGCTCGCCCAGCAGCGGCGAGGCCTTGATGTCGACCTTCATGTCCGAGAACTTGATCGGGCTGCCGACGGTCAGGTACTTGCCGAGCTTCGGGTGGTCGACCTCGACCACGGTGCCGCTGGCGCGCAGCGACGGATCGACCGAGATCTCCTTCATCGACAGCACCGGCGAGCACGGGATGTCGAACTTGCGCAGGATGTCGACGGCCTCGAACTTGGTCTTGTCCGCGAGCCAGGCCTCGATCGTGGCGAAGATGTCCATGATCTTGTCCTGGCGGGCGCGGGCGGTGTTGTAGGCCGGATCGTCGATCCACTCGGGCTTGCCGAGCGCCTTGCAGATCGGGGCCCAGGCATGGCCCTGGATGGTGAAGTAGATATAGGCGTTCGGGTCGGTCTCCCAGCCCTTGCACTTCAGCACCCAGCCCGGCTGGCCGCCGCCGCCCGCGTTGCCGCCGCGCGGCACCACGTCCGAGAACTCGCCATGCGGGTACTGCGGGTACTCCTCGAGGTAGCCGAGGGCGTCGAGGCGCTGCTGGTCGCGCAGCTTCACGCGGCAGAGGTTGAGCACCGAATCCTGCATGGAGACGGCGACCTTCTGGCCCTTGCCGGTCTTGTTCTTCTGGTGCAGCGCCGTGAGGATGCCGATGGCCAGATGCATGCCGGTGTTGGAATCACCCAGCGCGGCGGCCGACACGGTGGGGGGGCCGTCCCAGAAGCCGGTGGTGGAGGCGGCGCCGCCCGCGCACTGCGCGACGTTCTCGTAGACCTTCAGGTCCTCGTAGTGGTGGCCGTCGGAGAAGCCCTTCACCGAGGCGAGGATCATGCCGGGGTTGAGCTCCTGGATGCGGGCCCAGGAGAAGCCCATGCGGTCCAGCGCGCCGGGGCCGAAATTCTCGACCATGACGTCGGAATCCCTGATGAGCTTCTCGAGGACTTCCTTGCCCTGGGGGGTCTTGGTGTCGAGGGTCAGGGAGCGCTTGTTGGAGTTGAGCATCGTGAAGTAGAGCGCGTCCGCGTCCTCGACGTGGCGCAGCTGCGTGCGGGTGACGTCGCCGGCGCCGGGACGCTCGACCTTGATCACGTCCGCGCCGAACCAGGCGAGGAGCTGCGTGCAGGCGGGACCGGCCTGGACGTGGGTGAAGTCGATGATCTTGATACCTTCCAGCGGCTGGGTCATCTCGGCCTTTCCTCTCTTTTTGATGATGTTGTGGGTGGGTGAAGATCAACCGCCGCGTCGTCCGGCGGGCTGAAGGGGTCGGGGGCGTCTCAGGCCGGCGAGCCGGTCTGCTCCGCTTCGAGCTCGGCGAGGCGCCGGCGCAGCTGCCGCTCCTCGTTCCAGCGGCTCGTCTCGTCCCGGATCACCGCGGCGATGCCGGTGACGGACCCGCCGTCGTCGAACAGGAGGCCCACGGTGAACGCGATCGACAGGGCGCGGCCGTCCTTGTGAAGGGCCGGCACCCGCAGCAGCTCGGTGCCGTAGCGGGTGACGCCGCTCTTCATGGTCTTGGCGTAGCCGTGCCAGTGGCGCGCCCGGTGGCGCTCCGGCGTGATCAGGTCCAGCGACCGGCCGATGGCCTCGGGTTCGGAGAACCCGAAGATCCGCTCGGCGGCCGCGTTCCAGACCGTGATCGCGCCCTCGGCGTCCGAGACCACCACCGCGTCGCCGATATTGGCGACGAGCTGGGCGAAATCGATCGCGGGCGATGCTTCCGTGCCGGACACGGCTCGGGCTCGCTCTAGCGCCGGTTGCGGGGTGTGGCGTCGTTCGTCATGCGTCGAATTCCTCCGTGCGTGGGACCGGGCTCTCCCCGGTCGCGCAGTTCACAACTGAACGCGTTTCGTATTTTCTATCTGGCATTTGGTATGCCAATAAGCAGAATACGTCAAGGCCCGTGGCCGGGAGCGGCCGGCGATCCTTGATAATCGGGCCTATATGTCATCCGGCCGCGCCTTGCCGCGCGGGGCGGACGCCGCTCGGGCGGCAGCGGAAGGGACGAGCGATGGCGCCGGCGCCGACGATCAGGATCACACAGGTCGAGGACTACCGATTCACCGTCGATTTCGGCGCGGCGCTGCCGCATCTGGCGGTGGACGAGGCCGAGCCCATCGGCGGCGGCCAGGGGCCTTTCCCCGAGCAGATCCTGATCGCCGGAGTGGCCAATTGCCTCTGCGCGAGCCTGGTCTTCGCGCTCGGCAAGTTCCGACAGGACGGCGGGGGCGTCTGCGCCGAGGCGGCCTGCCGGGTCGAGCGCAACGCCGAGGGGCGGCTGCGCATCGTCGGCATCGACGTGGGGATCCGGCTCGGCGCCGAGGCGGTCGACCTGCCCCGGATCGCGCGCGTCATGGAGCAGTTCGAGCGGTTCTGTACCGTGTCGGAGAGCGTCAAGATGGGCATCCCCGTCGCGGTCTCGGTCCGCGACGGCAAGGGCGTGAGCCTCAAATAGATAAGGGCGTGAGCCTCGAATAGGCGGAGCCGGCGGCGGACCCGATGCCGCTGCTTGTGGGTTCTCCACGAAACACGAGAGGAGGAATCGCGATGAGTGACGCCGGCCGTGAGGGGGCACAGGCCCCGGAAGATCTCGCCCGCCTGTTCAACCGGCGGGCCAATGCAGGCGACGTCGAGGGGCTGGTGGCGCTCTACGAGCCGGACGCGGTGCTCGCGGCGGGGCGGATCGTGGCAACGGGCCATGCCGAGATTCGTGCCTTCTATACCGATCTCCTCGCGCGCAAGTCCGGGTTCCCGCCCGTCGAGGAACTGCCGCCGATCCGCAGCGGCGCGCTCGCCATGACCTTCGCGCGGCTGCCGAACGGCACGATCTCGACGGAGACCGCCCGCGAGCAGGCGGACGGCACATGGCGCTGGGTGATCGACCAGTTGAAGATCAAGCCGCTGACGCCGGGGTAGCGCCCGCGTTTGCTCACGCGGGTGTCACTTCTCGACGAAGGCCTTCTCGATGACGTAGTGGCCGGCCTCGCCGTGGTTGCCCTCGACATAGCCGCCGTCGGAGAGGAGCTGGCGGGTGTCGCGGATCATCTCCGGGGAGCCGCAGAGCATGAAGCGGTCGGCCTCGATGGACATCGGCGGCAGGCCGATATCGGAAAACAGCTTGCCCGAGGTCATCAGGTCGGTGATCCGGCCGGTGTTGCGGAAGGGCTCGCGGGTCACGGTCGGGTAGTAGATCAGCTGCTCGGAGACGGTCTCGCCGAGGAACTCGTGGTTGGGCAGCTCTTGCGTGATGGTGTCGCCGTAGGCGAGCTCCTCGATCCGCCGGCAGCCATGCACGAGCACAACCTTCTCGAAGCGCTCGTAGGTCTCCGGATCCTTGATGATCGACAGGAAGGGCGCCAGCCCCGTGCCGGTGCCGAGCAGGTAGAGGTTACGCCCCGGCAGCAGGTTGTCGAGCACCAGGGTGCCGGTGGGCTTCTTGCCGACGATGATCGGATCGCCGACCTTCAGATGCTGGAGCTTGCTCGTCAGCGGGCCGTTGGCGACCTTGATCGAGAAGAATTCCAGCTCTTCCTCGTAGTTCGCCGACACCACCGAATAGGCCCGCAGCAGCGGGCGCCCCTCGACCTCCAGCCCGATCATCGTGAACTCGCCGTTGCGGAACCGGAAAGACGGGTCCCGCGTCGTGCGGAACGAGAACAGCGTATCCGTCCAGTGATGGACCGAAACCACACGCTCCTCGTTGAACTTGCTCATCTGGGTCGTTCCAATCGCAATGAGTGGGGTGGATCAGGCGGAGGCCGGATTCTCGGTGCCGAAGACGGCCTGGAGCTTGCCGTCCTTGCCGTCCCAGGCGGCGGCGTCGGGGGCGGGATCGAGCTTCTCGCTGATGTTCGGCCAGAGCTCGGCGTATTTGGCGTTGAAGGCGAGCCAGCCCTCCAGCCCCGGCTCGGTATCGGCCTTGATGGCGTCGGCCGGGCATTCCGGCTCGCAGACGCCGCAATCGATGCACTCGTCGGGCTTGATCACCAGCATGGTCTCGCCGACATAGAAGCAGTCGACGGGGCAGACCTCGACGCAGTCGGTATACTTGCAGCGGATGCAGTTCTCGGTGACGACATAGGCCATTGTCTGAAAGCTTTCGGCTAGAGTCGTTCCGCCTCCGGCGGAATCGCCTCTCTTTTTTGGGTGGAACGCATTCTCTTCACGGAAGCCGGAGCCGCCTCGCTCGAAAATGCTCCGATTTCGGGCTTCCTCAGAGCACCGCGGCGATGTCCTGGCCCTCGAGGTTGATGGCGAGCCCCTTCATCGCCTCGGCGTTGACCTCGCCGCCCATGGCGCGGATGCTCTCCTCGCGGATGAGCGACATCAGCCCCCGGCGAAGTCCCAGGAACTCGGAGGACAGGGTCATGGCGGGCTGGCGCGGGCGCGGCAGCGGCACCTCGATCTCGGCCTTGATGGAGCCGGGCCGGGCGGTCATCACGTAGATGCGGTCGGACAGGAAGATCGCCTCGTCGATGTCGTGGGTCACGAACAGCACCGAGATCTTCAGGCGCTGCCACATGTTGGTGAGGATCTGCTGCATGATGAGCCGCGTCTGCGCGTCGAGCGCGCCGAAGGGCTCGTCGAGCAGCAGGATGCGCGGGCCGGTGGCGAGCGCCCGCACGATGCCGACACGCTGCTTCATGCCCCCCGACAGCCGATCGGGATAATGGTTCTCGAAGGGCGTGAGGCCGGCGAGCCCGAGCAGCGTGCGCGCCTGGCGCTCGCGCTCGCCGCGCGAGATGCCCTTCATCTTGAGGCCGAACTCGACGTTCTCGCGGACCGTCTTCCAGGGGAAGAGCGAATATTGCTGGAAGATCATGCCCCGGTCGGCGCTGGGGCCGGAGATCGCCTCCCCGTCGACGGTGACGGTGCCGCCGGAGGGCGTCAGGAAGCCGGCGAGCGCGTTCAGCAGGGTCGACTTCCCGCAGCCCGAGGGGCCGATGATGGAAACGAACTCGCCCGGCCGCACGGTCAGCGAGGCGTTCGAGACCGCCTCGACGGCGCCCTCCATCGTTTCGTAGCGCAGGCAGAAATCCCGGACCTCGATCAGGCCCTTCGCCGTTGCGGCCATGGCTGGCTCCTTGGTGTGTGGGGTCTCGGGACCGGGATCAGCGGGCGGCCGACCAGGGCATGGCGAGCCGGCCGACGAAGCGGATGGCGAAGCTCGAGGCGAGGCCGAGGATGCCGATGGTGATCATGCCGAGCGCGATGTCGGAATACTGGACCAGGGAATAGGCCTCCCAGGTGAAGTAGCCGATGCCGAACTGCCCGGAGATCATCTCGGCGGCGATCAGCGAGACCCAGGCGACGCCCATGCCGACGGTGAGGCCGGTGAAGATCTGCGGCAGCGAGGCCGGCAGGTAGACCTCGCGGAACAGCGCCGCCTCCCGCGCCCCGAGGCAGCGCGCGGCCCGCACCAGCACCGGATCGACGGTCGCCATGCCTTGCAGGGTGTTGATGAGGATCGGGAAGAACGAGCCCAGGAAGGTGATGAAGATGATCGAGCCCTCGTTGGTCGGCCAGAGCATGATCGCCATCGGCACCCAGGCGATGGCCGGGATCGGGCGCATCACCTCGCAGATCGGGAAGGCGATCTCGCGCAGGAGCCGGAAACGGCCCATCAGCAGCCCGAGCGGCACCGCGAGGCCGCCGGCGAGGAGGAAGCCGAACAGGATGCGCCGGCAACTGATGAGGACGTGATCGCCGAAGATCGGGCTGCGCAGGGCGATGATCGCCCGCCCGATCACGTCGGTCGGCGCCGGGACGTTCACGAAGCGGACGTAGAACACCACCCGGTTCGCCGTCAGCAGCTGCCAGGCGCCGACGAACAGCACCAGCGAGATCAGCCCGATCGCGGCGGCCCGGATCTGCGGACGGTGGAGGCGCAGCCAGCGGCCCGCCCTGCCGCCCCCGCCGGGGGCCGAGACCGCCGGGGGAGGCGGTTCGGCTCTGGCGGGAGCGGGCGCGGCCGCCGGGGGGGCCGGCGAGACGGAACGGAGAACGGCGGCTTCCATGATCTTCAGCCTCGCGTCACGACGGCCTTGAGGGCATCGGTGAAGGGCATCACCTTGCCGCCTCCCGTCTTGGCGGCGGCCTCGGCGTCCTGCTTGAGCAGGAAGGGCGAGAGGCCGCCCTTGCCGTCCGCCACGTAGAAGGCCTCGCTGGCGAAGAGCTTGATGCCGCGCGCCGTGTCGAAGACGTAGGCGACGTTGACCTCGCCGCCCTTGGCCTTGATCTCGTTGAGCGCGGCGAGCGTGCAGGAGGCACTGGAATAGGGCTTGATGTCGCCGCCCTTGATCCAGATCTCGCCGGCCTTGCGCGGCTCGGTGACGGGCTTCTTGCAGTAGCCGTCATCGCCGGAGACCTCGTAGTTCGCCGTCGAGTCGAGCTGCTTGTCGTAGTCGAGCTTGCGCTCGGCGAAGGCCTTGCGGATGTAGCTGTCGTTGACCCAGGGGGCGACGTCGAAGTCCTTGATGCGGTCGAGCTTCTGCAAGACCTTCACGTCCTCGGCCGCCGCGTCGACGAGGGGCTTCTTGATGGTCGGGTCGACGGTCATGATGCCGCCCGGCCCGAGGAAGATGTAGACGACTTCCTTGTCGGTGCCGGTCCAGGCGGCGATCTGCTCGGCGGCGCGCTTGGGATCGGCCTTCACCCAGGCCTGCGCGTCGAGGATCGCCTGCATGTAGGCGTCCACGATCTCGGGATACTGCTTGGCGAAGTCGGTGCGCGCCACGACGCCGTGCCAGGTCGGCAGGTTGGTCTGGAC
Source organism: Methylobacterium endophyticum (assembly GCF_050591105.1). NCBI lineage: Bacteria > Pseudomonadati > Pseudomonadota > Alphaproteobacteria > Hyphomicrobiales > Methylobacteriaceae > Methylobacterium > Methylobacterium endophyticum. The sequence goes on along the minus strand of NZ_JBNHES010000005.1, from coordinate 160,770 downwards.
GCCGTCGAAGATCTTGCGGGCGAAGCCCCGGAAGGGCAGCAGCTCGGCGAAAGGGACGAAGTCGGCATGCGCGTCGATCTTCTTCTCCTGGAGGTTGGTCGAGCCGACCTCGGGGCTCTGGCTGACCAGGCGGAAGAAGCTCGACGGATAGCCCTTGTCCTGGAGCGCCTTGAGCACCATCCCGTGCGCGGCCGAGCCGAAGGGCACGCTGACGACCTTGTCCTTCAGGTCCTCGAAGGAGAAGTATTCGGAGTCCTTGTGGACCACGATGCCGTTGCCGGAGCCGTAGAGGTTGTAGGCGGCGACCGCGATGAGCTGCGACTGGCTCTCGGGGTTGTTCTTGAAGGTGTAGCCGTTCACGACGAGGGGATAGTCGCCCATCGCGCCGAACTGGAGCTTGCCGGCCATCATGCCGTTGGTGACGGGCGGCCCGGAGGTGAAGTTCTGCCAGTCGAGCTGGATCTTCATGTCGGCGTACTTGCCGGTCTTCGGCAGGTGCTTCTCGATGAGCTTGAGCTGTCGGACGACGACCCCGACCGTCGCGGTGTTGGTGGTCGTGTCCTGGGTGCCGATGCCCACCGTCAGCGTGGTTTCGGCCCGCGCGGGCGTGCAGAGAAGCGAGCCCGCCATCGCCAGCAGAGCAACGACGGAGACCGAGTTCCGTCTCAACACAGCCGATGTCATCAGGCGCTCCGTCTATCCCGTCAGATGCCGTCTCGACATCGAGGGGATGATCGGCCGCCGGGTGCTTCTCGATCAAACGGAGACGTCGATAGCGAGTCGATTAGTTGCTCAAAAAGTCCGGCGACTGTCGGCGGTGATGCAACTTTGAGCGAGAAGCATTCCAATTAAGCGTGCTCCTCGCCACCGGGCATGCGCGCGAGCAGGTCCGGGCGCTGGATCAGGATCTGCGAGCGCCGCGTGGTGACGACGCCCTGCTCGGCCAGCCGCTTCAGGCTGATCGTCACCCACTGGCGGGTGGCGCCGACCATGTGGGCGAGGTCGGCATGGGTGAAGTCGGCGGCGATCAGCACGCCCCCCTCCTCCTCGACGCCGTAGAGGCCCGAGAGATGGATCAGCAGGAAGGCGAGCCGGTCCGTGATCGAGCGCGTGCCGAGCATCTGGGCGAGCGCCGAGTAGCAGCGGCCCTTGAAGGTCAGCCCGTCGATGATGCCGAAGGCCAGCGCCGGGATCTTGGCCACGAGCTGCCGCAGGGCCGCGCCGGGCAGATGCAGCACGGTGGAGTTGCTCGCCGCCATGCCCGACCAGCTATGGGTACCGGTGCCGAACACCTCCGGGCCGCCGACGAAGTTGCCGGGATACCAATAGGCGAGCGTGATCTCGCGGCCGGTCGGCGCGGCGTAGAACACCCGGATGCGGCCGGTCTCGACGAGCCAGATGCCGTCGTTCGGCGTCTCCTGGGTGAACAGCGTCGCGCCCCTGTAGAGCACGCGCCGGCGGCCCTTCTCCAGGATCTGGGCGCGTTCCGACTCGCTCAGGCCCTCGAGGAGCGGGCGCGGTCCGTTCGGCTGCGGATAGGCTTCCATCGGGCTGGCGCTCGGCAGGCAGGAGGGCAGCGACAGGCCCGAGGAGAGATGGGCCGTATCCGTGCGGAGGAGGGTCGTCTGCATCGCGGGCTCCTGCCTGGCTGCCTAAGGCGAAGGCAGCAAAGCTTGTACCAGCTCCAAACTAGACCGCTCCGAGCCGCCCGTCAGCCGCCTCTTCGTACGCAGTAAGCCATTGTGATCAGAAAAGAAAAAAGGCGCCGGGCCTGGCGGGGCCGCAGCGCCTTCTTTCTCCGTTTCCGCTTTCCGGCGGAACGGACCGTCCATGTTCAGCTCGGCTGGCAGCGCCCCATGGCCCAGCGGATCAGCTTGCGCACGTCCGGGTCGGGGTCCTCCGCCGAACGCTCCAGGAAGGTGAGCGCGCGCGGGTCGGCGATCTCGCCCAGCGCCGCGGCGGCCTCCTTGCGCAGGTTGCTCACGTCGGATTCGAGGGCGCGGCCGAGGGCGCCGATCGCCTCCACCGGCTTGATCCGGCCGAGCGCGTTGGCGGTCTTGGCCTGCACCTGCCAGACCGGGTCGTCCATCGCCGCGATCAGCGGCTCGACCGCCTCGGGAAGGCGGCTCTTGGCGATGGAGACGGCGGCCTCCTCGCGCACCTGCCAGTTCTCGTCCTTGAGGCCGGCGAGCAGCGTCGGCACGCCCGGACCGCCCGAGCGCAGGAACACGAGGGCGGCCATGGTGGCGCGGCGCACGCTGGCATCCGTGTCGCGGGCCGTGGCGAGCAGCGCCGGCAGGGCCGATTCCGCCTTGAGGTAGCCGATGACGCCGAGCCCCTCGCGGCGCACCTCGGGAGAGGCGCTGCGCAGGGCCTTCAGCGCGGCGGCGAGGGCGTCGGGCAGCACGAGCTCGCGCAGCGCCCGCAGCGCCGCCGCCTGCACGAAGGGATCGGCGTGCTCGGCGCGCTCGATCAGGAGCGGCCCGCAGGCGGGCTCCTTCTTCTCGGACAGGGTCTCGGCGGCGGTGCGGCGCACGTCCTCGTCCGTGTCCTCGAGCGAGCGGACCAGACCCTCGACCACCTCCGGGCCGTCATGCTCGTCGAGCGCCTTGGCGGCGGCGGCGCGCACGGTGGCGTCGTCGTCCCCGAGCCCCTTGAGCAGCAGGACCTTGGCCTCCGGCCCGACGGCCTCGGCGAGTTCCATCATGGCGACGCGGCGGATGCCGGCATCGGGGTCGGCGGCGCGCTCGGCGAGATCGTCGAGGTCGTCGTCGAAGGTGTCGAACACGGGTGCCATGGTCGGCCTCAGCGCAGCAGGTAGGGAATGTTGACCTTGACGGCGTTGGTCGGGCAATCGACCTCGCAGGGCATGCAGTACCAGCACTCGTCGTACTTCATGTAGGCTTTCTGCTTGGTCTCATCGATGGCGAGGATGTCCAGCGGGCAGACATCGACGCAGACGCGGCAGCCCTTCTCGGCGATGCACTTGTCGTCGTCGATGACGACGGCGGCGCTCTTGGCCTGGGTGATGATCGGCATCAAAATTCTCCTCGGATATTCGATCCCGCCCTGAGAGCGGCAGTTTCGCCCGCAGGGCGCAAGCGCGACGGCGCGTCGCCGCCCGTGCGGCGGATCGCGGATGGTCCGGCAGGACCATCCGCCACCAAAAAAACTACTCGGCGGCGGCCGGAGTCTTGATGCGGAGCTGGTGGTAGGCGTTCATCTCTTCCTCGGCGACGGGCACGATGAAGGGGTCGACCTCGCGCTTGGCGCTCGCCATCCGGCCCTTGTCGTCCTTGTAGAGGACGGTGTGGCAGGCCCAGTCGGGGCTGGCCTCGGGGTAGTCGACGCGCAGGTGGTAGAAGCCCCAGCGGCTCTCGGTGCGGTAGAGCGAGGCATGGGCCGCCATGTCGGCGCAATCGAGGATGGTCTGCATCTCGAGCGCGCGGTGCAGTTCGTGGGGGTCGCGGGCGACGAGCTGGTCGAGGTCCTCGCGGATCTCGGCGAAGCGGCGCTGGCCGAGCTCCATCTTGGCCGTGATCTTGGGCGGCTCCAGGTAGTCGTTGACGAGGCGGCGGGTCTTGAACTCCATCTCGTGGGGCGTGAGCCCGTCCTCGCGGCGGGTCGGGGCGAGGATGCGCTCCTGCTCGGCCAGGAAATCGCCCTGGTCGTAATCGGCGAGCGAGGTGGCGGCGCAGTAGGCGGCCGCGTCCGCGCCGGCGATGCCGCCGTTCACGAAGGCGCCGAGCATGTAGTTGTGCGGCACGCTCGCCATGTCGCCGACGGCGTAGAGGCCGGGGATCGTGGTGCGGGCCTGCTCGTCGACCCAGACGCCCGAGGCCGAGTGGCCCGAGCAGAAGCCGATCTCGGAGATGTGCATCTCCACCGAGCGCTTACGGTAGTTCGTGCCGCGCCGCTCGTGGAAGCGACCGCGCGAGGGCCGCTCGTTCGAGTGCAGGATGGTCTCGATCTCGGAGATGGTCTCCTCGCGCAGGTGGTCCATCTTGAGGAACACCGGGCCGTTGCCGCCCTGGAGCTCGCGCCAGAACTCGAGCATCATCTGGCCCGACCAGTAGTCGCACTCGATGAAGCGCTCGCCCTTGTTGTTCGAGGTGTATCCGCCGAACGGTCCCGTCACGTAGGCGCAGGAGGGGCCGTTATAGTCCTTGATGAGCGGGTTGATCTGGTAGCATTCGAGGTTCGCGAGCTGGGCGCCGGCATGGTAGGCCATGGCGTAGCCGTCGCCGCAATTGGAGGGGTTCTCGTAGGTGCCGAACAGGTAGCCCGAAGCCGGCAGTCCGAGGCGCCCGGCGGCGCCGCAGGCCAGCACCACGGCCTTGGCCTTCACCACCAGGAACTCCGTGGTGCGGGTGTTGACGCCGATGGCGCCGGCGATGCGCCCGTCGGCGCCCTTCAGCAGGCGGGTCGCCATGTAGCGGTTGGTGACGCCGACCTGGAGGCGGCGCAGCTGCCGGTAGAGCACCTTCTTGACGTTGTGACCTTCCGGCATGGGCAGCACGTAGGTCCCCATGTGGTGGACCTTGCGCATGTTGTATTCGCCCGAGCCATCCTTCTCGAACTTGACCCCGAGCTTGTCGAGGTACTGAATCATCGGGAAGGAGCCCTGCGCGTAGGCCATCACCGCCTTCTGGTTGACGATGCCGTCATTGGCGACGGTGATCTCCTTCACGTACTGCTCGGGGGTGGCGTAGCCCGGCACGATGGCATTGTTCAGCCCGTCCATGCCCATGCTGATGGCGCCGGACCGCTTCACGTTCGCCTTCTCCATGAGGACGACCTTGAGCTTCGGGTCGGCCTCCTTGGCCTTGATGGCGGCCATCGGGCCGCCGGTGCCGCCGCCGATGACGAGGATGTCGGTCTCGATGATCTCGACCTTGGGAGTGGAGGCGCTCATGGCAAAACTCGCTTGGGCAGCGCGAGACGACCGCGCTCTGGACGAAGGGGCTTGGTGAAGGATCAGGCCGCGCGCGGCGTCTGGTCCTCGGCCGGTGGCGCGGCGCCCTCGCGGGCGAGGTCGCGCAAGTAGACCCACGGGAAGATCCCGCGGGCATGTCCGTCGGAGAAGCCGATATTGACGGCGTAGCCGCCCATCTCGTCGATCTTCGTGACGGCGACGGCCTCGAAGGAGGCCGGGAAACGCTCCTGAAGGCGGTCGCGGGTGCACCACGCGCAGCGGCAGCGCAGGCGCAGCGTCTCGGCGGCGAGCACCGCCTCCTCGCCCCCGGCCCAGACGAGGCGCAGCTCGCGCCCGCCCCGCGAGACGACCGCGTCGGTTGGGATCGCCTCCGGGTCGAAGGGCGGCTGGGCGGGAAGTCTCATCGGTGCATCCGTCATCGACTGCTGCCTTGGAAACTGCTGCCTTGGAACCGGACCGATTAAACCCAGCGCCGCCGGCCGCAGATAGCAATTAGTTGCTGGATGGAGGCGAAAGCGGCCCTGCGCCCCGGAGGCGGGTCGAGGTCAAGCAACGGCATGCGCAGCGATCGATCAGAGACTGCCCGGATCGATCCTATATTGGCGCGAAAGCGTGCATTCTACGCGCGGCGACTGCGCGGGCCGTCCCGGATCACGTCCACCCGCGCGCCGGGCCTTCCGGGGGCTATCCGAAATCCTGGAGGAAACGGTTGGCGATCATCGAGGCCGCCGTGCGATTCTCGACGCCGAGCTTGGCGTAGATGCCTTCGAGATGCTTCGTCACCGTGCGGTGGCTCAGGCCCAGGATCTCGCCGATGTCGCGGCTCGCCTTGCCCTGGGACAGCCAGAACAGCACCTCGGATTCGCGCGCCGTGATCGGCAGATGGGCCCGCAGCCGCGCCGGGCCGGCGGAGGGATCGTCGCGGGAGAGCCGGAGCAGGATCTCGTCCGGGGTGCGCCCGACGAAGCTCAAGGTCAGCGCTGCGCCGGTCCGGTCCCGCAGGGTCAGCGGGGCGGAGGACGATCCGGCGAGGCAGGCGCGCAGCCAGTCCCGGCTCTGCGGCGGAAGCGCCGTCGCGCCGTCCTGCGCCGCGGGGGCGAGGCCCGCCAGCAGGCGCCCGGCCTGCGGGGTGGACCACAGCACGGCGCCGTCCGCCGCGACGGCGAGCAGCGTGCGGCCGGTGGTGTCGAGGGCGGCGCGGGCGCTCTGCGCGGCCCTGGCGCCGGCGAGATGGACGCGGATGCGGGCCAGGATCTCGTCGGGGGCGATGGGCTTGGTGACGTAGTCGACCCCGCCCGCGCTCAGGCCCTCCACGATGTGCTCGGTCTCGCTCAGGCCGGTCATGAAGATCACCGGCACCCCCGCGAGATGGGGCTTGGCCTTGAGGCGCCGGCAGGTCTCGAAGCCGTCCATGCCGGGCATCACGGCGTCGAGCAGGATCACGTCGGGCGTGACCTCGTCGACGACGGCGAGCGCCAGGTCGCCCGCCACCGCGATCAGCACCGTGGCGCCGGAGCGCTCGATCGCCTCCGTGAGAAATCGCAGGGTGTCGGGCGAATCGTCGACGACGAGGATCACGTCGCGGTGGGGCTCAGCCATCGCGCGCGAGCTCCTGAAGGACGGCGAGGTAGCGGCGCAGGTCGTAGCTCCCGGCGAGGCCGCGCATCTGCGCGACGAAGGCCGGGGACGCGGCCGCGTCCTCCTCGAGCTGGGCGAGCTTGGCCTCGATGCCGCGGATATGGCCGATCCGCCCGAGGCGCAGCAGCTCGCCGACATGCTCGGGACCGGGGCCCGAGATGGGAGCGGCCGGGATGTCCTCCTCCGTCCAGTCGAGGCGCAGCAGCTTGCCGACGCGCTCCAGAACGTCGCGCAGGTCGAAGGGCTTGGCGATGATCGCGTCGTGCGGTGCGTCGTCGCCCCGCACGGGGCTGATCTCGTGGACATTGGCCGACATCATCGCGATCGGCCGCGCATGGCCGGCCGCGCGCAGGGCCGCGGCGGTGGCCCAGCCGCTCAGGCCCGGCATGGCGATGTCGAGCAGGATCAGGTCCGGCACCTCCTCGGCGACCGCCGCGATGCAGGCCGTCCCCGACTCCGCCTCCCGCACCGCAAGCCCCAGGGGCTCGAGGATGGCCCGCATCAGGGCGCGGTGCTCGGGATCGTCGTCGGCGACCAGCACCGTGCGCCGTTCGCCCGCATAGGCCCGCTCGGCCCTCGTCGAGGGCGAGGGCGGCGCAGCGGCGGCGGGCTGGGCCACGGAGGCGAGCATCAGCCGCAGCCGCGCCTGCGTGCCCGCGCCGGGCGTGCTGGCGATGGTAATCTCGCCGCCAAGCAGATGCGCCAGCAGGTTCGCGATGGTGAGCCCGAGCCCGGTTCCCGGCGTGCTGCGCGCGGCTGCCGTCGAACCGCGCTCGAAGGGCTCGAAGATCCGTTCGAGATCCGCTTCCGGGATGCCGGGGCCGGTGTCGCGGATGGTGAAGACGGCGATCTGGCTGCGGTAGCTGAGATCGAGGGAGACGGTGCCAGAATCGGTGAACTTGATGGCGTTCGAGAGCAGGTTCAGCAGCACCTGCCGCAGGCGCTTCTCGTCTGTGGCGACCACCGCCGGCAGGATCTCGGGGCGGGTGAAGCGGAATTGCAGCCCCGCCTCCCGCGCCTGGAGCCGGACCATGTCGACGATCTGGTCGAGGAACTCCGACAGCCTGACCTCGTCGCGATGGATCTGGAGGCGGCCCGCCTCCATGCGCGAGATGTCGAGGAGGCCGTCGATCAGGCCCGAGAGATGCTGGGCGCTGCGACGGATCACCCGGATGCCGTTGAGGCGCGCCGCCGGGATCGCGGGATCGGATTCGAGGAGCTGGGCGTAGCCGAGCACCGTGCTCAAGGGGGTGCGCAGCTCGTGGCTCAGGCCGACGACGTAGCGGCTCTTGGCGTGGTTGGCGGCCTCGGCCCGCTCCTTGGCCTCCTGGAGCTTCGCGTCGGTGATCTTGTGGGCGGCGATCTCGGCCTCGTAGAGCGCGGTCTGGCGCATGGTCTCGGCCTGGGCGACGCGGCGGCTCTCCTGCGCCAGCACGAACAGCCACGCCACCACCCCGAGAATGACCACCAGGATGAAGAACACGCTGGTGAGCGCCGCGCGCAGCATCTCGCGGTGCTCGGGATGCGCGATGCTCGCCCCGGCATGGACGATGCCGAGGATCAGCCCGATGACGGCGCAGAGCGTCAGCATCACCGCGAGGTAGCGCCCGAGCGGCGCGCCGACCCAGGCGGCGGTGCGCACCGGCAGCACGCGCCCGAGCGCGGCCTGCGCCTGCGCCTCCAGGCGCCCCTGCGGCTTGCACAGATCGCCGCAGCGCGCGTCGAGCGAGCAGCAGAGCGAGCAGATCGGCCCGGCATAGGCCGGGCACTGGGCCATGTCCTCGCCCTCGAAGGGAAGCTCGCAGACGCAGCAGGTGATCTCCGAGCGGCCCCAATCGGTCTTCGGCACGCGGGCGAGATACCAGCGGCCTCCCGTCCACCAGGCGATGGCCGGGGCCGCGCAGAAGGCGACGGCGAGCGCCAGCATCGGCGCGAAGGGCTGGACCGTCCCGCCCAGCCAGCCGGCATGGGCGAGGCAGCCCGCGACGAGGGCCAGCCCCATCGCTCCCGTGCCGACCGGGTTGATCGCGTAGAGATGGGCGCGCTTGAACTCGATGCCCGGCGGCGACAGGCCCAGCGGCTTGTTCACGGCCAGGTCCGCCGCCAGCGCCCCGACCCAGGCCGAGACGACGCAGGCGTAGAGCGGCAGGGTGCTCCCGATGGTCTTGTCGATGCCGAGCTCCATCAGGAGCACGGCGATGGCCACGTTGAACACCAGCCAGACCACCCGGCCGGGGTGGCTGTGGGTCAGGCGCGAGAAGAAGTTCGACCAGGCGATCGAGCCGGCATAGGCGTTGGTGAGGTTGATCTTGAACTGCGACACCAGGACGAACAGGCCCATCAGCAGCAGGGCCGCCCGGCTCCCCTCCCCGGCCACGTAGCCGAAGGCGACGGCGTACATGCGCGTCGGCTCGGCGGCGTGCTCGGGTGGCACGCCGTGCGACAGCGCCAGCACGGCGAGCCCCGCCCCGAGCAGGATCTTGAGCATGCCGGGCACGATCCAGCCCGCGCCGCCGGCGAGCACCGCGAGCCACCAGCGCCGGTCGCGCGGGCCCTCGGCCTCCGGCACGAAGCGCAGGAAGTCGACCTGCTCGCCGACCTGCGCCAGCAGCGCCAGAAGCACCCCCGAGGCCAGCCCGAACCGCGCGAGATCGAAACCGCCCCCGCCCCCGTCGAGACCGGGAAAGGCGGCGAGCGCGTCGAGCGGCGCCGGTCCCCGCGCGGCGATGAAGGCCAGGGGGAGCAGGCTCAGCCCGATCCAGAGCGGCTGCGTCCAGATCTGGAAGCGGCTGATCAGCCGGATGCCGTAGACGACCAGCGGGATCACCGCGCCGGCGCAGACGAGATAGCCGATCCAGAGCGGCAGCCCGAAGCAGAGCTGGAGCGCCAGCGCCATGATCGCCGCCTCGATGGCGAAGAACAGGAACGTGAAGCTCGCATAGATCAGCGACGTCACCGTCGAGCCGAGATAGCCGAATCCGGCCCCGCGGGTGAGCAGATCCATGTCGACGCCGTGGCGGGCGGCGTAGACCGTGATCGGCACGGCGGTGGCGAAGATCACCAGGCCGACGACGAGGATGGCGGCCAGGGTGTTCGCGAAGCCGGTGGTCAGCACCAGCGTGCCGCCGATCGCCTCCAGCGCCAGGAACGAGACCGAGCCCAGCGCCGTCTGCGCGACCTCGAGCCCGGACCAGCGCCGCGCCTTCTTGGCGGTGAAGCGCAGCGCGTAGTCCTCGAGGGTCTCGTCGGCGACGAAACGGTTGTAGTCGCGCCGGATCGGGATGATTCTCTGCGGCGCGCTCATCGCGGCCGCCGTTCGCGGGCGACGCCGCGCGCATGCGAACGCCCGCCCGCGCGTGCGAGACGCGGCGAGCGCCGTCCGCCACGGCGGGTCGCGCTGCATGCGGCGGTGAGCATCAAACTCCAGAACCGAGACGGGTCGACGGTGCGCCAAACGCAAGAGCGCGGCCATACGCAATACAGCGTATATGCTGCGCCGCAACGGCCGACCTAGCCTGACGGTGTCGATCCGCGGCCAACGCTCAAGGCCGCCGGACGCGAGATCGGGGTCAGGCACGATGGCAGACGAGAAAGATACCGGTTTGCGCTCGCCGTTGCGGCGCCAGCTGCTGAGAGGGCTCGCCGGCATTCCGGCGCTGGCCCTGATGCCGCGCGGCGCGTTCGCCGCCGCCCCGACCTCGGCGGTGAACACCACCGGGCTGGCGGTGACGGACACCGAGGTGACGGTGGGCATCCTGCATTCCGTGACCGGCACCATGGCGATCTCCGAGACCGGAGCGCAGCAGGCCGAGAAGCTCGCGATCTCGCAGATCAACGAGGCCGGCGGCGTGCTCGGGCGCAAGATCAAGATCATCCAGGAGGACGGCGCCTCCGACTGGCCGACCTTCGCCGAGAAGGCCAAGAAGCTCCTCGTCAACGACAAGTGCGCCTCGGTGATGGGCTGCTGGACCTCGGCCTCGCGCAAGGCGGTGCTGCCGGTGTTCGAGCAGTACAACGGCCTGCTCTACTACCCGACATTCTACGAGGGCCTGGAGCAGTCGAAGAACGTCTTCTACACCGGCCAGGAAGCGACCCAGCAGATCCTCGCCGGCCTCGACTGGGTGCACAAGGAGAAGGGCGGCGACACCTTCTACTTCATCGGCTCGGACTATATCTGGCCGCGCACCTCGAACAAGATCGCCCGCAAGCATGTCGAGAACGTACTCAAGGGCAAGGTCGTCGGCGAGGAATACTTCCCGCTGGGCCACACGCAGTTCAACTCGGTCATCAACAAGATCAAGCTCACCAAGCCGAAGGTCATCTTCGCCGACGTGGTCGGCGGCTCGAACGTGGCCTTCTACAAGCAGCTCAAGGCGGCCGGCATCGACCTCTCGAAGCAGGTGCTGATGACGATCTCCGTCACCGAGGACGAGATCGACGGCATCGGCGGCGAGAACATCGCCGGCGCCTATGCCTGCATGAAGTACTTCCAGTCGATCGAGAACGAGAACAACAAGGCCTTCGTCGCCGCCTTCAAGAAGATGTGGGGCGAGAAGACTGTCATCGGCGACGTCACCCAGGCCGCCTATCTGGGGCCGTTCCTGTGGAAGATGGCCTGCGAGAAGGCCGGCTCCTTCGATGTCGACAAGGTGGTCGCGGCCTCGCCCGACCTCGAGTTCAAGGGCGCGCCCGAGGGCTACGTCAAGATCGACCCGAACCACCACCTCTGGTCGAAGACCCGCGTCGGCAAGGCCAAGACCGACGGCCAGTTCGAGATCGTCTACACGAGCCCCGAGCTCATCAAGCCGGACCCCTTCCCGAAGGGCTACCAGTAGGCCTCGGCGCTTCTGGCGCGGGACTTGCGGGACGCCCCGCAAAACGTCCCGCCGAATCTGACGAACGGCCCGGATCGCCGGGCCCTTCGCACGTCATGTCTGGCGGAGCGCGCGGATGTTCGGTGAATACTCTCTTGGCGACCTCGGCGCGATCTTCGCCATGCAGGGCTTCGCCGGCCTGATCCTGTTCTCCGTCTACGTGCTGATGGCGCTCGGCCTGGCGATCATCTTCGGCCAGATGGGCGTCATCAACATGGCGCACGGGGAGTTCATGATCCTCGGCGCCTACGTGACCTATCTCTGCTCGACCTTCTTCCAGGCGCATCTGCCGTCGCTGTTCCCGGTGTACTTCTTCCTGGCGATGATCCTCGCCTTTCTGGCCTCGGGGGCGATGGGGATGCTGGTGGAGTGGACGCTGATCCGCCACCTCTACAAGCGCCCGCTCGATACGCTTCTCGCCACCTGGGGCCTCTCGCTGATCCTCCAGCAGGCCTACCGCTCGATCTTCGGGGCGCGCGAGGTCGGCGTGGAGCTGCCCTCCTGGCTGATCGGCTCGGTGCAGGTCACGGACACCATCGAGGTGCCGATCAACGGCCTCTTCGTGATGGCGGTGACGATCATCATCACCGTCTCGGTGGCGCTGCTGATCTTCCGCTCGCGCTTCGGCCAGCAGGTCCGCGCGGTGATGTCGAACCGCGCCATGGCGGGCGCCGTCGGCATCGATACCGAGAAGGTCGACCGCTACACGTTCGGGCTCGGCTGCGGCATCGCCGGGGTCGCCGGCTCGGCCTTCACCATGATCGGCTCCACGGGGCCGACCTCGGGCCAGCTTTACATCGTCGACACCTTCCTGATCGTCGTGTTCGGAGGCGCCGCGAGCCTGCTCGGCACCATCGCCTCCGCCTTCTCGATCTCGCAGACCCAGTCGACGCTGGAGTTCTTCATATCCGGCTCGATGGCCAAGGTCCTGACCCTGCTCGCGGTGGTCGGCATCCTGATGCTGCGGCCGCAGGGCCTGTTCACCCTCAAGGTCCGGCGCTGAGGATTAATCGCGATGACCAGCCCCGTTCAGAAACTCTCGACCTCGCTGACCGTGAACGACAACCCGTTCATGAAACCGATGGAGTGGGTGAGCCTGCTCCTTCTCGCGGGCTTCATCCTGGTGGTCCTGCCCCTCGTCCTCGACGGGTTCCGGCTGAACCTCGTCGGCAAGTACCTCACCTACGCCTTCGTGGCGCTCGGCCTGGTGATCTGCTGGGGCTATGCCGGCATCCTCTCGCTCGGCCAGGGCTGCTTCTTCGGGCTCGGCGGCTACTGCATGGCCATGTACCTGAAGCTCGAGGCCTCGAGCGTCGAGAACACCAAGATCCAGTCCACGCCGGGCATCCCCGACTTCATGGACTGGAACCAGCTCACCGCCCTGCCCTGGTTCTGGAAGCCGTTCCAGAGCCTGCCGCTGACGCTGATCCTGGTGATCGCGGTGCCCGTGCTGTTCGCGCTGGTGATCTCCTTCGCGATGTTCAAGCGGCGCGTCGGGGGCACCTACTTCGCCATCATCACCCAGGCCATCGCCGCGATCCTGACGATCCTGATCGTCGGCCAGCAGGGCTACACGGGCGGCATCAACGGCATCACAGACCTGCGCACCCTCCACGGCTGGGACATCCGCACCGACTCGGCGAAGTTCATCCTCTACTTCGTCAATGGCGGCCTGCTGATCGGCTGCATCCTGATCGCCCAATACGTCAAGAAGTCGAAGCTCGGGCGCATCCTCGTCGCCATGCGCGACAAGGAGGACCGGGTCCGCTTCTCCGGCTACTCGGTGGCGGGGTTCAAGGTCTTCGCCTTCTGCCTGGCGGCCGCCTTCGCCGCCATCGGTGGGGCGATGTTCACCCTCCAGGTCGGCTTCATGTCGCCCTCCTTCGTCGGCATCGTGCCCTCCATCGAGATGGTGATCTACGCCGCCGTCGGCGGGCGCCTGTCGCTGTTCGGCGCGGTGTGGGGCACGCTGCTCGTCAACTTCGCCAAGACCAGCTTCTCCGAGAGCTTTCCCGACCTTTGGCTCTTCGGCCTCGGCGCCTTGTTCATCGCCGTGGTGCTCGCCTTCCCGAACGGGCTCGCCGGGATCTGGCGCGAGCAGATCGAGCCGCGCCTGACCCGCCGCATCAAGGGGCTGCGCGCGTCGCCGCCCGCCATCGTCCCCCACGGCGCCCCGGCCGAGTGACCGCGAAAGCGAGAGCATCATGAACGCCGCGATCCTCCCCTCCTCCGTCATCGGCGCCGAGTCGGCCCCGCCCGACTACCTCCTCGCGGTCGACGCGCTCACCGTCTCCTTCGACGGGTTCAAGGCGGTGAACGACGTGTCGTTCTACGTCGATCCCAACGAGATCCGGGTCATCATCGGGCCGAACGGCGCCGGCAAGACCACGGTGCTCGACCTGATCTGCGGGCGCACCAAGGCCAGCGCCGGCTCGATCCGCTACAAGGGCCAGGAGCTGACCAAGCTCTCCGAGAGCGCCATCGTCCAGGCCGGCGTCGGCCGCAAGTTCCAGACGCCGTCGATCTACGACGACCTGACCGTGTTCGAGAACCTGGAGATCTCCTTCCCGCGCGGGCGCTCGGTGTTCGGGGCGCTGACCTTCAAGCGCGACGCCGAGGTGCGCGACCGCATCCACCAGATCGCCGAGACGATCTTCCTCAAGGACCAGCTCAGGGAGCGGGCCGAGTTCCTGAGCCACGGCCAGAAGCAGTGGCTCGAGATCGGCATGCTGCTGATCCAGGATCCCGAGCTCCTGATGCTCGACGAGCCGGTGGCCGGGATGAGCGTCGGCGAGCGCATCAAGACGGCGGAGCTCCTCAACCAGATCATCGTCGGCCGCTCGGTGCTGGTGATCGAGCACGACATGAAGTTCGTCGAGGACATCGCCCACCGCGTCACCGTGCTCCACCAGGGCAAGGTGCTCTCCGAGGGCTCGATGGAGCGGGTCAAGAACGACCCCAAGGTCATCGAAGTGTATCTGGGACATTGAGCGTCATGCTGCACGTCGCCCCGTCCGCTTCCGCCGCCGCGCCTCCCGTCGCGACCGTTCCCGGCGCCGCTCCGATCCTGGCCGTGGACGACCTCCACGCCGCTTACGGCCAGAGCGAGGTCCTGCACGGGCTCACCTTCTCCGTGGCGCCCGGCGAGATCGTCGCCGTGATGGGCCGCAACGGCATGGGCAAGACCACGCTCATGAAGACCCTGATGGGGATCGTGCCGACGAAGACCGGCGCAATCCGCCTCGCGGGGAACGAGATCGCGGGGCTCAAGAGCCACGCGCGCGTCGCCGCCGGCCTCGGCTACGTGCCGCAGGGGCGGATGATCTTCTCGACCATGACGGTGCAGGAGAACATCGAGACGGGGCTGACCGTCACCGGGCGCCGCAAGGTGCCGCAGGACCTCTACGACATGTTCCCGGTGCTGCTGGAGATGAAGGGCCGGCGCGGCGGCAACCTGTCGGGCGGCCAGCAGCAGCAGCTCGCCATCGCGCGGGCGCTCGCCAGCAAGCCCAAGGTGCTGCTCCTCGACGAGCCGACGGAGGGCATCCAGCCCTCGATCATCCGCGAGATGGGGCGCACGCTGAAGAAGATCCGCGACGAGCGGGGCCTGTCGATCGTGTTCTCCGAGCAGGTCCTCAGCTTCGCCCTCGACGTCGCCGACCGCTTCCTCGTCATGGAGAACGGCGAGATCGTCCACGAATCGCTGCGCGCCGACGTGGACGAGGCCCAGGTCGCCCGCTTCCTCTCTGTCTGAGGGAGGCCCCGCCCGTCAGGCGGCCCGCGAGCTGAACTCCGCGCAGCGGCGCGGAAGGGACGTTCCGCCCGGAACGGAACAGGGAGCTGGAGAAAAAGATGCCCGAGACGCTGATCAAGGTCGATCTCAGCCAGTCGGCCTACGACAACGACATGGTGCACAACCGCTGGCACCCCGACATCCCGATGGTCGCCTATGTGAAGCCGGGCTCGGATTTCATCGTCGAGACCTACGACTGGACCGGCGGCTTCATCAAGAACAACGACTCCGCCGACGACGTGCGCGACATCGACCTGTCGATCGTCCACTTCCTCTCCGGCCCGATCGGCGTCGAGGGCGCCGAGCCCGGCGACCTCCTCGTGGTCGACCTCCTCGACATCGGCGCCAAGCCCGAGAGCCAGTGGGGCTTCAACGGCTTCTTCTCGAAGAAGAACGGCGGCGGCTTCCTCGACGAGCATTTCCCCCTGGCCCAGAAGTCGATCTGGGACTTCGAGGGCATGTTCACCAAGTCGCGCCACATTCCGGGCGTGCGCTTCCCCGGCCTGATCCATCCCGGCCTGATCGGCTGCCTGCCCGATCCGAAGATGCTGGAGACCTGGAACACCCGCGAGAAGGCGCTCTACGACACCAATCCCAGCCGGGTGCCGGCGCTCGCCACCCTGCCCTTCGCGCCGACGGCGCATATGGGCCGCCTGAAGGGCGACGCGAAGGATGCCGCCGCGGCCACCGGCGCCCGCACGGTGCCGGGCCGCGAGCATGGCGGCAATTGCGACATCAAGGATCTCTCGCGCGGCTCGAAGATCTACTTCCCGGTCTACGTGCCCGGCGGCGGCCTCTCGATGGGCGACCTGCATTTCAGCCAGGGCGACGGCGAGATCACCTTCTGCGGCGCCATCGAGATGGCGGGCTGGGTGCACCTCAAGGTCGAGGTCATCAAGGACGGCATGGCGAAGTACGGGATCAAGAACCCGATCTTCAAGCCGTCGCCGATCACTCCGAAATACGACGACCACCTGATCTTCGAGGGCGTCTCGGTCGACGAATACGGCAAGCAGCACTACCTCGACGTGACGGTGGCCTATCGCCAGGCCTGCCTCAACGCCATCGAGTACCTGAAGAAGTTCGGCTATTCGGGCGCGCAGGCCTACTCGATCCTCGGCACCGCGCCGGTGCAGGGCCATATCTCGGGCGTCGTCGACATCCCGAACGCCTGCGCCACCCTCTGGATCCCGACGGGCATCTTCGACTTCGACATCAACCCGTCCGCGGCCGGGCCGACGAAGTTCCTCGACGGCTCCATCGACATGCCGCTCTCGCCGGATCTCTGACCTCTTGGTTTGCCGCGCTTCCCGAGCCGGCAAACCGCACACACTTTGCCTGGAAGCGCTCACATGCCGGTCTACGACTACGCTTGCGACTCCTGCGGGCCGTTCACGGTGCTGCGCCCGATGGCGCAGTTCCAGGACCCGCACGATTGCCCGGATTGTGGGACGAGCTGCCGGCGCGCCTTCCTCACCGCTCCGAGGCTCGCCTCCATGGACGCGGGCACGCGGGCGGCGCATGCCACCAACGAGCGCAGCCGCCACGAGCCCCGGCGCGTGTCGGCTCATGGGGCGGGCTGCGGCTGCTGCTCGCCGAAATCCGCCGGCAAGACATCCGCCAGCAAGACACCGGCCGCCGCCAAGAGCTTCCCGAACGCGCGGCCCTGGATGATCAGCCACTGACGCCAAAACCAGTGCTCCGGGGGCGATCCGCTCCCGGAGCCGACCACGGCGCGGCCCTGGAGCGCACCGACGGCCGCACCTGCCGGACCCAACAGGGAGAGATCGCGCCATGATGCACGGAGATATTTCCTCCAGCGCCGACAGCGTCGGCGTGGCGGTGGTCAACTACAAGATGCCGCGCCTCCACACCCGCGCGGAGGTGCTGGAGAACGCAAAAAAGATCGGCGAGATGATCGTCGGCATGAAGACCGGCCTGCCGGGGCTCGACTTGGTGATCTTCCCCGAATACTCGACCCACGGCATCATGTACGACGCCGCCGAGATGTACGAGACCGCCTCGACGGTGCCCGGCGCCGAGACCGAGATCTTCGCGGACGCCTGCCGGAAGGCGAAGGTCTGGGGCGTCTTCTCGCTGACCGGCGAGCGCCACGAGGAGCACCCGCGCAAGGCCCCCTACAACACCCTCATCCTGATGAACGACCGGGGCGAGATCGTTCAGAAATACCGCAAGATCATGCCCTGGACGCCCATCGAGGGCTGGTATCCGGGCGACCGCACCTACGTCTCGGAAGGGCCGAAGGGGCTGATGGTCAGCCTCATCATCTGCGACGACGGCAACTATCCCGAGATCTGGCGCGACTGCGCCATGCGCGGCGCCGAGCTCATCATCCGCTGCCAGGGCTACATGTACCCGGCAAAGGAGCAGCAGATCCTGATCTCGAAGGCGATGGCGTTCGCCAACAACACCTATGTGGCGGTGGCCAACGCCGCCGGCTTCGACGGCGTCTACACCTATTTCGGGCATTCCGCGATCATCGGCTTCGACGGGCGGACGCTCGGCGAATGCGGCGAGGAGGAGATGGGCATCCAGTACGCGGCCCTGTCGAAGTTCCTGATCCGCGACTTCCGCGCCCACGGCCAGTCCGAGAACCACCTCTTCAAGCTGCTGCACCGCGGCTACACGGGCATGATCAACTCCCAGGAGAACCGGCACGGGATGTCGGAATGCCCGTACGACTTCTACCGCCGCTGGATCGAGGACCCGGACGGCACCCGCGACGCCGTGCGGGCGATCACGCGCCAAAGCGTCGGCACCGAGGAATGCCCCATCGAGGGCATCCCCTTCGTCGGCAAGGGCGAGGGACCGCCCGGCGCACCCTGACGCCCCGGCCCCGGACCGGCCTTGCCGGAGCGTTCAGTGCTCGCGGAGCGGGTTGATCGACCTGTCGAAACCCGGCGCCTGCGCGTCGCCCTCCAGCACCGCGACGAGGGTCATGCCGGGATCCTCTGCGGCCTCCACCAGCAGCGCGAGGCCGCCCTCCATCCGGGTGAAGGCGCCGTCGACGACGACGATGCCGGGCCGCCGGATCAGGGCGCGGGCGAGGTCCACCGCCGCCTGCTGCCGGGCCGTGAGGAACTGCCCCTTGTTGCCGACCTCGTGTTGCAGGCCGCGCCGCCTGATCCCCTCCTCCAGCCCGAACTCGCGGACCACCGCGCGGACCTCGCGCTGGATCGCCGCCTCGCCGTGCCCGCGCGCCATGTCGATGCGCCCGAAGAGCAGGTTGTCGAGGATCGACATCAGCGGATTGATCCGGCTCGGGTCGTAGGGTTCGATGCCGCCCCCCGGCGGTCCCTCGAGCGCCGCCTGGACGCGACCCCGCGCGCCGACGAGACGCTGGCGCAGCCCGTCGTCGAGGAGCCCCAGGCGCTGGCGCGGCTCCACATAGGGAAGCGCCAGGGCGAGGAAGACGGTGCCGTCGGCCTGCGGGAGGGGGCTGCCGGGGCGGATATGGGCGAGCCGGCGGGCGAGATCGGGGATCTCGTCGGGGGCCACGAGCGAGAAGCGCCGGAACAGCGGATGGCCCGGCGGCAGGTCGTGGAAGATCTCGACGATGTTGCGCGCGATGGCGACGCCCATGGCCGAGAGCGGGTCGACGAGGCCGAGCTCGGCCAGCACGGCGCGGAAGCGGGCGTCCCCGGCGAGGCTCCGGCCCGCCAGGGAGGGATCGACGGGCACGCCGAACAACAGGTTCTCGGCGATGGTGGCCTGCTCGTTGTAGGCGCCGCGCGCGAAGGGGATCACCAGACCGCTCTGGCCGGAGACCTCGAAATGCTCGCGCAGGTGCTCGCGCGCGGCGATCAGGCGCTGCCCGATCTCGCAATCGCCGGTCACGACGCTGAGCGCGCCGAGCCCGAAGCGGTAGAGGTCGTCGTCCATGCCGAGGCGGCCGAGGAGCCGCAGGATTCTCTCGTCCAGAGCGGAGAGATCGGACAGGCCGAGCGCGCCGAGATCGATCCAGGAATCGTCGGCGATCTCGGCCGGGTTCCCGGTCCGCGCGGCTTCGATCAGCCGCTGCCGCTCGGGCGGGTCGCCGGCAGGGGCCGGATCGGCGCCCGCCGGACGATCCCGCAGCCCGTAGAGGACGTTCGCGCGGATCGTGCCCGGAAACAGGACCGGGTCGGGGCCGGCATAGGCGATCTCCCGCGCCAGGGCCGTCTTGGGCAGGCTCGCGAGCTCGTGCCCGCCGATCCGCACCGTGCCGGCGGCGGGCGCCTGCAAGCCGGCGAGCACCGCCGCGAAGCCGCGCGCCTGGCCCGTGCCGGGGGAGGACAGCGCGATCCGGGCGGGCAGCGCGACCTCGATGTCCGGCCAGGTCAGCGGAGGCCCGTCCGGGTTCTTCAGCCGCAGCCCCTCGGTCCGCAGCGGGCTGCCGAGGGACGGGCGCGCGCCCTGCGGCTCGGGCTCGGGCTCCGGCGCGCTCAGCCGGTGGGGCGCGAAATGGGCGGCGACGGTCTCGTACTTCACCTCGACGTCGAGGCGCTGCTGGTCCCAGTCGATCAGTTCCTTGAGGGGCGGCGGCAGGTCGCGATAGGCCGCGAGCACGGCGACGAGCTGGCCGATATCGAGCTGGCCCTTCACCGCGAGGACGCCGCCGATGGCGTAGAACAGGAACGGCGTCACCTGCGCGAGCAGGTTGTTGAGATACTTCACCATGAACTTGCGCCGGTAGATCCGCAGGCGCAGGTCGAACAGGCCGTAGAGCCGGCCGCCGATCTCGGCCCGTTCCCAGCGGCCGGCATTGTTGGCCGTCACCGCCGGCAGGCCCTCGAGCACCTCCCCGACCCGCCCCGCGAAGGCGCGCGAGTCGAGCTGGCGCCGCCGGCTGAGCCGGATGATCTCGCGCCGCAATTGCGGGATCACGACGATCTGGACCCCGACCATCGAGGCCGCCGCCAGGCCGAGCCACATGTTCTGCATCAGGATGAAGGTCAGCGAGGTCGCGGCCTGTGTCCCGAGGAAGACGGGCACCACCACGGCGTCGCCGATGAAGGTGCCGATCGGCTCGACCTCGTCGCGGATGATGGTCGCCGTCTCGGAGGCCTTCACCTCGCGCTGCGCCCGCGGGGTGAAGCGCAGCATCAGCGAGAAGAGCTGGAAGCGCAGGCGCCGCAGCACGCGCTCCCCGAGCACCCCCTTCGACAGGTTGATCCAGAACTTGAAGGCGCCGTTGATCAGCACGAGGGCCAGGAACAGCCCCGACAGGCCGAGCAGCAGCTCCGTCCGGCCGAGCTGGAACCCCTCGAACAGGCGCGTCTCGCCGCCGCCGAGCCAGTGCGGCCAGCGGATCGCGGTGTCGAGGAACGGCGCCGTGGGGTTGCCCTGCGCGAAGGCCTTGCCGGTGATCGCGTCGTTGACGATGCGCTTGGGCAGGTCGAGCGATGCGAAATAGAACGGCAGCGAGGCGAGGACGACGGCACAGATGATGAGCTGGTCGCGCTTCGTGTAGCGCCAGATGTAGTCGAAGAGCCGCGGCTCCAACTCACGCATCACCCGAGCTCCCGGCCCCGTTTTTCCAGCCTGACCGTCGGCGTCCTCCCCTGGAGTCCGCGCCGACATAAGCGGCAATGGCGGCGTTTGTCACACCGGCCCAGCTTATGCGAAGCAAGGTTCCGCCCAGGACTGACCCGTACCCAAGATTCCCCCGCATCCGAGGCTCCCGTGCATGGAGAGGTCCTTGATCGAGAGGCGCCCGCCGGACGTCGCGGACGGCACGGCCCGGAGCCGGCGCGTCCTGCTCTATAGCCACGACACCTTCGGCCTCGGCCATCTGCGCCGCTCCCGCACCATCGCGCATGCGCTCGCCGGCGCGCATGCCGATGTCGAGGTCGCCATCGTGTCGGGCTCGGCGGTGCTCGACCGCTACGCCTTCGCCGAGGGCGTCGACACGGTGCGCATCCCCGCCGTCGTGAAGGGACGCGACGGCACCTATGCGAGCCTCGATGCCGGGGTGCCCCTGGAGCGCGTCGTGGCCGAGCGCGCCCGCATCATCGCGCGCACGGCGGAGGAGTTCCGGCCGGACCTCGTCATCGTCGACAAGGAGCCCACCGGCTTCCACGGCGAGATGCTCCCCGCCCTCGAGAGCGCGGCCGCGCGGGGCTGCCGTGTGGTGCTCGGCCTGCGCGACGTCCTCGACGAGACCGCCCGGCTGATCCCCGAATGGGAGCGCAAGGGCGCCTGCGCCGCCCTGCGGCGCCACTACGACGAGGTCTGGATCTACGGCGTGCCGCGCGTGCACGAGCCGCTGGCGGGCATGCCCATCGGCGCCGAGATCGCCGATCGCACGGTCTATACCGGCTATCTGCGCCGCAGCCTGCCCGATGGATGGGCGGCTGCGCGCTCCGCCCCGCCGATCACGCAAGCGCCCTTCCTTCTGGTGACGCCGGGCGGCGGCGGCGACGGCGACGGGCTGATCGACTGGGTGATCTCGGCCTACGAGGCCGATCCGGGCATCCCCCTGCCGAGCCTGATCGCCTTCGGGCCCTTCGTCGCCGCCGCCTCGCGCGCCCGCTTCCTGGAGCGCATCGCGCGGCTGCCGGGAAAGCTCGCGGCCATCGATTTCGACAGCGAGATCGAGCGGCTGATGGCGCGGGCGGCCGGCGTCGTCGCCATGGGCGGCTACAACACGTTCTGCGAGATCCTCTCCTTCGACAAGCGCGCGATCCTGGTGCCCCGCAGCGAGCCGAGGCGCGAGCAGACCATCCGCGCGGAGGCCGCCCATGCGCTCGGCCTCGCCCGCGCCCTGCTGGAGGAGGACGGGCGCTCGCCTCGGCGCATGGCCGAGGCGCTGCGCGCCCTGCCCGACCAGTCGGAGCCGTCGCGGATCGTGGTGCCGGGCCTGCTCGACGGCCTGGAGGGGATCGCGCGGCGCTTCGGGGCGCTGACGGCGGCCCCCGTTCCGGCGCCGGCCCTCCCCCAGGCCGCCTGCCTGTGAACCCGCCTTCTCCGACGCCGCCCCATATCGCCGTGGTGCTGAAGGGCTATCCGCGCCTGTCGGAGACCTTCATCGCGCAGGAGCTGCTCGCCCTGGAGCGGCGCGGGCTGCCGCTGGCGATCTGGTCCCTGCGCCGGCCGACGGAGGCCGCCCGCCACCCGATCCACGGCGAGATCCGCGCGGCCGCCTCCTACCTGCCGGAATACCTGCACGAGGCGCCCCTGCGCGTCCTCGCCGCGCTCGCCTGGGCGCTACGGAAGCCGGGTTTCGGCGCCCTCCTCGCCCGCTTCCGGCGCGACCTGCGCCGCGACCCCACCCCGTCGCGGATGCGCCGTCTCGGCCAGGCGCTGGTGCTCGCCCGCGAGCTGCCGGCGAGCGCGATGCATCTGCACGTCCATTTCCTGCATTCCCCGGCGAGCGTAGCCCGCTACGCCGCGCTCCTCACGGGGCGGACCTGGAGCTTCTCGGCCCATGCCAAGGACATCTGGACGACCCCCGACTGGGACCTCGCCGACAAGCTGGCGGAGGCCGCCTGGGGCGTGACCTGCACCCGCGACGGCCTCGCGCGCCTGCGCGCGCTGGACGGCGCCGGCCGCACGGCGCTGGCCTATCACGGGCTCGACCTCGCCCGCTTCCCGCCCCCGCCCCCGGCGCGGGAA
Organism: Methylobacterium endophyticum; assembly: GCF_050591105.1. Taxonomy (NCBI): domain Bacteria; kingdom Pseudomonadati; phylum Pseudomonadota; class Alphaproteobacteria; order Hyphomicrobiales; family Methylobacteriaceae; genus Methylobacterium; species Methylobacterium endophyticum. Next base: position 137,912 of record NZ_JBNHES010000005.1, on the reverse strand, counting down.
ACCCGAGACGGGGGCGATCCGGGGGCACCTGTGCGGCTGCTCTGCGTCGGCCGGTTGGTGGCCAAGAAGGGGCATGACGACCTGTTCGAGGCCCTTGCCCGCTTGCCCGATACCCTGCACTGGCACCTGACCCTGATCGGCGGCGGCGAGTTGCGCGTGGCGCTCACCGAGCGCGTAAAGGCGCTCGGCCTGTCGGCTCGGATCGCGTTTCGCGGCGCGCTGGCGCAGCCGGAGGTGATCGCGGCGATGCGCGCGGCCGACCTGTTCGTGCTGCCGGCGAAGCCCGCTCCCGGCGGCGACCGGGACGGCCTGCCGAACGTGCTGATGGAGGCGGCGAGCCAGGAGCTGCCGATCCTCGCGACCGATTTCGCCGGCACCCCGGAATTCATCGCGGACGGGCGCGAGGGCCGGCTCGTGCCGCCCGGCGACCCGGCGGCGCTCTCGGCGGCGCTGCTCGCGCTGATCCGCGACCCGGCGCTGCGGAGCCGGCTCGGCCGGAGCGCGCGCCGGAGGCTGGTCTCCGATTTCTCGATGGAGGCCGGCATCGACCTCATCGCCGGCCGGCTGGCGGGCTCGGCCGGGCTCGTCCCGGCCCGCCTCGACCGCCGGCCGACCGGCGTCGCCGAGGAACCCGCATGCGCGTGCTGATCGCGGTCACGCATCTGCTCGGCGCGGGCCACCTGACCCGCGCGGCGGCGCTCGCCCGCGCGCTCGCATGCGCCGGGCACGAGGCGGTGCTGGTCTCCGGCGGCGCCGCCGCGCCCCTGGTGCGGCTCGACGGCATCCGGGTGGTGCAACTGCCGCCGCTGCATATCCGTGGAACGGCCTTCGGGCGGCTTCTCGACGGCGAGGGCCGCGAGGCCGGCGCCCCCCTGTTCGAGCGCCGCCGCCGCATGCTGCTGGCGGCGCTCGACGAGACCCAGCCGGACGCCGTCGTCACCGAGCTGTTTCCCTTCGGCCGCCGGGGCCTGGCGGACGAGTTCCTGGCGCTCGCGGAGGCCGCCCGCGCGCGGCGGGTGCCCATGCTCGCCTCGGTGCGGGACATCCTCGTCGCCCCGGAGAAGCCCGAGAAGGTGGCGCAGGCGCATGAGCGGGCCGCGCGCCTCTACGATGCCGTGCTCGTCCACGGCGATCCGGCGCTCGCCCCCCTCGACGCGTCCTGGCCCGTCGACGAGGGCTTGCGCCCGATGCTCCGCTACACCGGCTACGTGGACGAGGGCGCCCTCGCCCCCCGAGCCGGCGAACGGGTCGGGATCGTGGCGGCGGCGGGCTCCAGCGCCGCCGGCCTCGGGCTGCTGCGTGCCGCGGCGGAGGCCGCCCGCCGCCGGCCGGAGCTCGGCTGGCGCATCCTCGCCGGGCACGGCGTCTCCCGGGACGATCTCGCCGCCCTCGCCGCCGGGCTTCCCGAGGGCGTCGTGACGCGCGCGCGGCCGGATTATCGGGCGCTGCTCGCCGCCGCCGCCGTCTCCGTCAGCCAGTGCGGCTACAACACGGCGGTGGATCTCCTCGCCGCCGGCCCCCGCGCGGTGCTGGTGCCGTTCGAGGGGGGCGACGAGACGGAGCAGCGCCTGCGGGCGGACCGGCTCGCGGCGCGCGGGCTGGCGCGGGTGGTGCCGGAGGACGGCCTCACCGCCGCCTCCCTGCTCGCGGCGGTGGCGGCCTCGCTTTCCGATCCGCCGCCGCCGCCTCACGGCATCGACCTCGCCGGCGCCGCCCGGTCCGTCGCGATCGTCGAGGAGATCGCGCGGCCGTCCGCGCCGCGCCGCGCGCGCGGATCCTCCGGGTTCGACCGCCTGCGCGCCGCCCTCGACGCGGCGGGCGCGCGCGGCGTCCGCGTCCCGGTCTGGTGGCGGGACGACGACGCGGTCGCCGCCGGCCCCGCCCTCGACCGGCTGCTCGGGCTCGCCGAGGAGAACGACGCCGCCCTCCTCGTGGCGGCGATCCCGGCAGCGGTCGAGCCCTCCCTCGGCGCGCGCGTCGCGCGGGCGCCCGGTGTCCGGCTCGCCGTTCACGGCCTCGCGCATGCGAACCATGCGCCGGCCGGCGCCAAGCCCGCCGAGTTCGGGCCGCACCGGCCCCTGCCGGACCTGCTCGCCGATGCCGCCGAGGCGCTGCGCCTCGCCCGCGCGCGGCTGCCGGCCGAGCGCCTGCTGCCCGTCTTCGTGCCGCCCTGGAACCGCCTGTCGTCGGATCTCGCCGAGGCGCTGCCCGGCCTCGGCTATGCCGGGCTCTCCTCGGTGCCGGGGGCGCCCGTGCCCGGCCTGGTCCGGGCGGACATCCATCTCGATCCGATCGATTGGCGCGGCACCCGGTCGCTCGCCGAGCCGGAGGCGCTGCTCGACGGGCTGGCGCGGACCATCTCGGAGCAGGGCGGCCGGCCGCTCGGCCTGCTCACCCATCACCGCGTCCATGACGAGGCGATCTGGAGCTTCCTCGCCGGCCTGCTGCCGGTGCTGCTGCGCCACCCCGCCGTCGCCCTGCTCGATCCGGCGGACCTGTTCCGGCCGGGGGCGGTGGACGCGCCGGTGCCCGTGGGCCCACACTGCCCCCGCGAACCCCTTGCGAGGGTGGGATGACGCCGCTCCTGTCCATCCGCGACCTCTCGGTCGCGTTCCGCTCGGACGGCCACGTCTTCACGGCGCTGCACGGGCTTTCCCTCGATGTGATGCCGGGGCGCACCCTCGCGCTCGTCGGCGAATCCGGCTCCGGCAAGTCTGTGACGGCGCAGTCGATCCTGCGCATCCTGCCCCGCTCGGCCGAGATCGCGCGCGGCCGGATTCTGTTCGACGACGGGGGAAGGCAGGCCGACATCGCGGCGCTGCCCGCCGACGGGCCGGAGATGCGCCGCCTGCGCGGCCAGCGCATCGCGATGATCTTCCAGGAGCCGATGACCTGCCTGTCGCCGCTGCACAGCATCGGCGACCAGATCGGCGAGGCCCTGCGCATCCATACCGGTGCCGGGCGCCGGGAGGCCGACGCGCGCACGCGGGAGGCGCTCGCCCGCGTCGGCTTCCCCGATCCCGAGCGCGCGCTGGGAACCTATCCGTTCGAGCTGTCGGGGGGGCTGCGCCAGCGCGCCATGATCGCCATGGCGCTGATCCTGCGCCCCGCCCTGCTGGTCGCCGACGAGCCGACCACCGCCCTCGACGTGACCACGCAGGCGCAGATCCTGGCGCTGCTCGCGCGGTTGCAGGACGAGACCGGCATGGCGATCCTGCTCATCACCCACGATCTCGGCGTGGTCGCCAATCTCGCCCACGACGTGGCGGTGCTCTATCGCGGGCGCCTCGTGGAGGCCGGCCCGCGCGATGTGGTGATGCGCCGACCCGGACACGCCTATCTCCGGGCGCTGCTGAGCGCCGTCCCGCGCTTCGACATGGCGCCCGGCGAGCGCCTGACGCCGATCCGCCCGGCCCGCGCCGTGATCCCGGAGGCCGGTCGCCACGCGGCGCCGGCCGGGCCGATGCTGCGGGTCGAGGGGCTCGCCAAGAGCTTCACCCTGCGCTCCGGCCGCTTCGGCCGCGCGGCCCGCAGCGTGCGCGCCGTCTCCGACGTGTCGCTGAGCCTGCCGGCCGGGACGACGCTCGGCCTCGTCGGGGAATCGGGGTCGGGCAAGACCACGGTCTCGCGCATGGTGATGCGCGCGCTGAAGCCCGATGCGGGCCGGGTGCTCTTCGACGGCGGCGACGGCCCGTGCGACGTGAACGCCCTCGCAGGCGCCGCGCTGTTCGCCTATCGCCGGCAGGTGCAGTTCGTCTTCCAGGACCCCTACGGCTCCCTCGATCCGCGCATGACCGTGCGGCAGATCCTGAGCGAGCCCATGGAGATCCACGGCATCGACGCCGCGACGCGCAAGGCCCGCGCGCGGGAGCTCGTCGCCATGGTCGGGCTGGGGCCGGACGCGCTCGGGCGCTATCCGCATGCCTTCTCCGGCGGCCAGCGCCAGCGCATCGGCATCGCGCGGGCGCTGGCGCTGGAGCCACGGATGCTGGTGCTCGACGAGCCGGTCTCGGCGCTCGACGTGTCGGTGCAGGCCCAGATCCTGAACCTGCTCAAGGATTTGCAGGCGGCCCTCGGGCTGACCTACCTGATCGTCTCCCACAACCTCGCGGTGATCGACTACATGGCCGACGTCATCAGCGTGATGTGCCGGGGGCGGATCGTGGAGGAGGCGCCGCGCGCCGTGCTGTTCCGCGCGCCGCTGCATCCCTACACGCGGGCGCTGCTCGCCGCCGTGCCCGATCCGAGCCTCGACCATCCCCTCGACTTTTCCGCCGTCAGCGGCATCCACTCCGACCCGGCCCGCTGGCCGGAGCCCTACCGTCTCGGCCCGGACGAGGTGGGCGTCATGCACGAGCCGGCCCCCGGCCACCGGGTCCGGCTCGGCGCGGCCCATGCGCGGGAAGCGGCCTGATGGCGGGGGCTCCTCCGGTCCTGCTCGAACGGCTGCGGCGGCGGGTGCTCTCGCCCCTGTTCGACCGCCTCGGCTACGACCTCGTGCCTGCCGCGCCCGACTGGTCGCACCGGCCGGTCTCCGCCCGCGAGGTCGACCGCCTGCTGGCGGCCGCCGCGGGCCACATGGCGCGCGACCTCTCGGCTTGCGGCATCGAGACGGACGAGGACGTGCCCGCCCTGGTCCGGCGGTTCTGGGATCTCATCCCGACGGCGCCCGTGCGGCAGAGGCGCGGCGGCAGCGGCTTCAACGGCGCGCTCCAGCTCTACGTGGCGATGTGCGCCCTCAAGCCGGATATCGTCATCGAATCGGGCGTGTTCCGCGGGCTCACCACCTGGGTGATCCGGCAGGCGCGGCCGGAAGCCGAGATCTTCTGCCACGATCCCGATCTCTCCGGCCTCCAGTACCGCGATCCGGGCGCGCGCTACAGCACGGCGGACTGGTCGGGCGCCGACTGGTCGGGGATCGACCCGGCGCGCACGGTGGCCTTCTTCGACGATCATGTCGCGCAGGGGCGCCGGGTGATCGAGGCGCGGGCGCTGGGGCTCACGCGGCTCGTCTTCGACGACGATGCCGCCGGGCACCGCATCCATGCCCATGGCGGCCCCGCCCATCCGACCATCGCGATGATCCGGGAGCCGGTCGAGGGCGCGGAGCCGATCCGCTGGCGGCGCAACGGCCGCCTCTTCGAGCAGCCCGCGGACGATCCCGTGGCGCGGGAGGCCGCCGCCGGCATCCGCCTCGCCCACGCCTTCGACGATCTCCACCGCGCCACCGGCTACTCGCCCGCGCGGCTGACCTATGTGGCGCTCCACCCTCTGCCGGAGGCGGGCGCGTGAGCGGGCCGAGCCGCCGCGCCGTCCTCGCGGGCCTGCCGGCGGCGCTCGCGCTGCGCGCCCTGCCGGCGGCGGCCGACACGCCTGCGCCGCCGCGCCTGCCGGAGACGCCGCTGGTGGTCGATCTCGCCGCGCGCGGCCGCAGGACCGGGACGGCGGGGGGCACCGTGCGCACGCTGATCGCGAAGGCGCGCGACGTGCGCTACCTCTCGACCTACGGCTATACCCGCCTCGTCGGCTACGATTCCGACCTGACCCTGCGGCCCGACCTGCTGGACAAGATCGCCGTCGAGGGCGGCCGCTTCACCTTCACCCTGCGCCAGGGACACCGCTGGTCGGACGGCGAACCGTTCACCACGGAGGATTTCCGCTACTACTGGGAGGACGTCGCCAACGACAAGGAGCTCAACCCCGGCGGCCCGCCGGACTTCTTCCTCGTCGACGGCAAGCCCCCCCAGGTCGAGATCCTCGATCCCCTGACCGTCCGCTATGTCTGGGAGAAGCCCAATCCGCGCTTCCTGCCGGCGCTCGCGGCGCCGCGCGATCCGCTGATCTACCGCCCGTCGCACTATCTCAAGCCGTTCCACCCGCGCTACGCCGGCCGCGAGGCTGTGGAGGCCGCCGCCAAGGCGCAGAAGCTGCGCGGCTGGACCGCTCTGCACTACAAGTGCGACGACAATTTCGAGCTGAACAACCCGGACTGCCCCACCCTCCAGGGGTGGCGGCCCCGCACCCGCGCGCCGGCGACCCGCTTCGTCTTCGCGCGCAACCCGCATTACCACCGCGTCGATTCCGCCGGCACGCAGCTCCCCTATCTCGACACCATCGTCATGGACGTGGCCTCCGCCGGGCTGCTGGTGGCCAAGACCAATGCCGGCGAGGCCGACCTGATGTTCCGGGGCCTGACCATGGCCGACATCCCGAGCCTCAAGGAGGGCGAGGCGGCGCAGGGCTACCGGACGAATCTGTGGCCGGTGGCGCGCGGCTCCGAGATCGCGCTCTATCCGAACCTCACCACCCTCGATCCCGGCTGGCGGGCGCTGAACCGGGATGTCCGCTACCGGCACGCGCTCTCGCTCGCCATCGACCGGCGCACGCTGAACAACACCCTGCTCTTCGGCCTCGGCACCGAGGGCAACGACACCATCGTGCCGGAAAGCCCGCTCTACGCGCCCGAGCTGCGCACGCTCAATGCCGGCTACGATCCCGAAGGCGCGAGCCGGCTCCTCGACGCGGCCGGGCTCACCGGACGCGACGCCTCCGGCATCCGCCTGATGCCGGACGGGCGCGCCATCGAGGTGGTGGTCGAGAGCGACGGCGAGGCCGCCTTGGTGCTCGACGGGCTGCTGCTCATCGCCGAGTTCTGGCGCGAGGTCGGCATCCGCCTCACCGTCAAGCCGCAGGAGCGGACGAACCTGCGCCGCCGCTCGGTAGCCGGGATGACCGTGATGGTGGCCGCCCAGGGGCTCGACCTCGCGGTGCCCACCGCGATCATGCCGCCGACCGAACTCAGCCCGGCCATGCCCGACCATTATTCCTGGCCGCGCTGGAGCATGCATGCGGAGTCGCACGGCAAGGGCGGCGAGGCCTGCGACATGCCGGAGGTCCACCGCCTGCTCGATCTCGACCGGCAGTGGCGGGCGACGGACGATCCTGTCGTGCAGGCAGCCATTTGGCGCGAGATGCTGATGAACCACGCGAGGAACACCTGGGTCATCGGCACGGTGGCGGGCGCCTTGCAGCCGGTGGTGACGGCCGGCGCCCTCGCCAACCTCCCCGAGCGGGCGCTCTACGCCTACGACCCCAACGCGCTCATCGGCGTGCAGCGCCTCGACGAGGTTTTCTGGGACCGCGCCTCCGAGCGCAGGGCGGGCCGCTCGTGATCGCGGCCGTCTTCCGGCGGGTCGCGACCATGGCCATGACCCTGGCGGTCATCTCGGCCCTGGTCTTCCTCGTCATCAAGCTGCCGCCGGGGGACTTCCTCACCAACCGCATCGCCGAATTGCGCGCCGGCGGCGAGGCGGCCTCCGTGGCCAAGGCCGAGATGCTGATGGGGCAATACGGCCTCGACCGGCCGGTCTGGCAGCAATACCTGATGTGGATCGGCGCGATGCCGGGGCCGGCCGGCTTCTCGGGCCTGCTCCAGGGCGACTGGGGCTGGTCCTTCGAATACGACAGGCCGGTGGCGGAGGTCGTCGGCGACGCGCTCTGGCTGACGCTGCTCATCAACCTGACGGCCGTGGTCTTCGTGCATCTCGTGGCGATCCCCGCCGCGATCTATTCGGCCACGCACCGGCACACGGTGGGCGACGCGATCGTCACCGTGCTCGGCTATGTGGGGCTCGCGGTGCCGGGCTTCCTGCTGGCGCTGATCCTGCTCTTCTACGCCAACCGCTGGTTCGGGCTCTCCATCGGCGGGCTCTACGATGCGCGCTTCACCGGCAAGCCGTGGGACTGGCCGAAGCTGCGCTCGCTGCTGGCCCATCTCGTGGTGCCGACGCTGGTGATCGGGCTCGGCGGCACGGCGGCGATGATCCGGCGCATGCGGGCGAACCTCCTCGACGAGCTCGCCAAGCCCTACACCGTCACCGCCCGCGCCAAGGGGCTGCCCCCGTTGCGGGCGCTGCTGAAATACCCCTTCCGCATGTCGCTGAACCCGTTCGTCGCCGATATCGGCAACCTGCTGCCGCATCTCGTCTCCGGCTCGGTGCTGGTATCGCTGGTGCTGAGCCTGCCCACCGTCGGCCCGCTGCTCCTCGATGCGCTCCGCAGCCAGGACCAGTTCATGGCGGGCTTCATCCTGATGTTCGTGGCGGTCCTGACGCTCGCCGGGATGCTGATCTCCGACCTCGTGCTGGTCTGGCTCGACCCGCGCATCCGCATGGGTCGGCGGTGAGCGAGTTCGCCGCGCCCCACTTCGTCGACCCGGCGCCGTTCGACCCGGATGCGGGCGAGGAGACCCGCGCCGGCTCAGCCTCCGCCTGGCGGCTGATCCTGCGCAAGTTCCTGCGCCACCGCCTCGCGGTCGCCTCCGCGCTGATCCTGCTCGCGCTCTACGCGAGCGTGCCCTTCGTGGAGGTCCTGGCGCCCTACGGGCAGGCGCGGCGCAACGGCGACTTCCTGTACGCGCCCCCGCAAGGGGTGCACTGGATGCACGAGGGGCGCCTCGTCGGGCCGTTCGTCTATCCCTACACGGCGCAACTGAACATGGCGACGTTCCGGCGCGAATACGTCGCCGACACCTCCGCCCCGCAGCCCCTGCGCTTCCTCTGCCGGGGGGACGCCTATCTCTATCTCGGCTTGATCCCGAGCGACCGGCATCTCGTCTGCGCGCCCGAGGGCGGCACGCTCTTCCTGCTCGGCACCGACCGGCTCGGTCGAGACCTCTTCTCGCGCATCGTCTACGGGACGCGCGTCTCGCTCACCATCGGCCTCGTCGGGGTGGCGATCTCCTTCGCGGTCGGGCTCGTGCTCGGCGGCATCGCCGGCTATTTCGGCGGATGGGCGGACGCCGCCGTGCAGCGGCTGATCGAGGTGGTGCGCTCGCTGCCCGAATTGCCGCTCTGGCTCGCGCTCTCGGCGGCGCTGCCGCCGAACTGGAGCCCGCTCTGGGTCTTCTTCGGCATCACCGTCATCCTCGGGCTGCTCGACTGGCCCGGTCTCGCGCGCGCCGTGCGCGGAAAGCTCCTGGCGCTGCGCGAGGAGGATTTCGTGCAGGCCGCCGAACTGATGGGCGCCTCGCCCGCGCGGGTCATCGGCCGGCATCTCATCCCGAACTTCATGAGCCATCTCATCGCCTCGGCGACGCTCTCGATCCCGACCATGATCCTCGGCGAGACGGCGCTCTCCTTCCTCGGCCTGGGCCTGCGCCCGCCGGTGACGAGCTGGGGCGTCCTGCTCAACGAGGCCCAGAACCTCGCCGCCGTGCAGCTCTATCCGTGGCTGCTGCTGCCGGTGCTGCCGGTGCTCGTCACCGTGCTCGCCTTCAACTTCATGGGCGACGGCCTGCGCGACGCCGCCGACCCCTATCACTGAGGCCGCATGATCCAAGACTTCGCGTTCGAGGACCTCGCGGGCGCCATCGACGGGCGCCGCGCCGTGATCGGCGTGATCGGGTTGGGCTATGTCGGCCTGCCGCTGGCGCTGGCGGCGGTGCGCGCGGGGTTCCGGGTCGTCGGCTTCGACATCAACCCGGACCGCGTGGCGCGCATCAATGCCGGCGAGCCGGTGATCGGCCATCTCGATACGGGAGCGATGCGCGAGGCCCTCGCCTCGGGCCGCTTCCGGGCCACCGGCGACATGGCCGCGCTGTCGGAGCCCGACGCGATCCTGATCTGCGTGCCGACCCCGCTGACCCGCCAGCGCGAGCCGGACCTGAGCTATGTCCGCGCCACCGCCGCCGACATCGCCCGGAGCCTGCGGCGGGGGCAGATCGTGGTGCTCGAGTCGACCACCTGGCCCGGCACGACGCGGGAGGTGCTGCGACCCATCCTGGAGGAGACGGGCCTGAGCGCCGGCCGGGACTTCCTCCTCGCCTTCTCGCCGGAGCGCGAGGACCCCGGCAACACCCGCCACGCCCTCGCCGATGTGCCGAAGGTGGTGGGCGCCGACGACGCGCGGTCCCGCGCCATCGCCTGCCGGCTCTACGGCGCCATCGTGGCGCGCGTGGTGCCGGTCTCCTCGGCGGCGGCGGCGGAGGCGGCCAAGCTCACGGAGAACGTCTTCCGCGCGGTCAACATCGCCCTCGTGAACGAGTTGAAGGTCGTCTACGACGCCATGGGCATCGACGTCTGGGAGGTGATCGAGGCGGCGGCGACGAAGCCCTTCGGCTTCATGCCGTTCCAGCCGGGACCGGGCCTGGGCGGCCACTGCATCCCCATCGACCCGTTCTACCTGACCTGGAAGGCCCGCGAGTTCGACGTCGCCACCCGCTTCATCGAGCTCGCCGGCGAGGTGAACCGGCGCATGCCGCATTACGTGGTCGAGCGGCTCGGCGAGGCCCTCGACCGGCGCCTCGGCCTGCCGCTGAGCGGGGCGGAGATCCTGATGATCGGCGTCGCCTACAAGCGCAACGTGGACGACATGCGCGAGAGCCCCGCCCTCAAGCTCACCGAGCTTCTGGAGGCGCGCGGCGCGCGGGTGCGCTTCCACGACCCCTTCGTACCCGAGATCCCGCCGACCCGCGAATACCCGCATCTCGCCGGCCGCCGCTCGGTTTCCCTCGATGCCGCCGCGCTCGCGCGGGCCGCCGCCGTGCTGATCGTGACCGACCATGACGGCATCGACTATGCCGGCATCGTGGCGGGCGCGCGCCTCGTGGTCGACACGCGCAACGCCTGCGCCCGGCATGGGCTCGCGGCCGAGACCGTGGTGAAGAGCTGAGGCGGCCTAAGCGATTGCGGCGTCCGGTGAAACCGGCGCGAATATTGCTCCGGTTCGGGCGCGTCGCTTTCTGGAGAGTCGAATGCGCCTTATCGCTCTGAGTATCGTGTTGCTGTCGGCCGCCGCCATGCCGGCATTCGCCCAATCCTTCGCATCCCCCAGTCCCACGGACGTGCCCGCGAGCGGGGTCCAGGGCCTGAGCAAGGCCGATCGCAAGAAGGCCTGCACGCTGGTGGCCGACAACCGGCACATGACCGGGCTCCAGCGGCAGCGCTACCGCGCCGCCTGCCGGGGCCGGCCGATGCCGAAGGGCTGAAAGGCGCGCCTTTCCGCGCGGGTCGTCGCCCGCGAGGCTTGCCGAGAAGGGCGGGGCGGAAGGCCCCCCGCCCTTCTCATGCCGGCGCGCCCGAGGATCGATGCCATCGCTTCGAGGGCGGTTCTGCGCGTGAGTGCCGTCGCGGCGGTTTTACGCCGTCGCGGGCACTCGCTCGCGCTCCATCCAGGCCCCGATCCGCGCGATGTCGGTCTGCGTGAGGCCGTGACCGGCCGGCAGCACCGCGTGCTCGACCCGCGCCCCTGCCCGCCCGAGCAGGTCCGCCAGCCGGCGGGCGTTGTCGGCCGGGACGATGGGATCGGTCGCACCGGACAGCATCAGCACCGGCTTGCCCGCGAGGTCGGCCTCCGGCGGGTCCCCCAGCGGCATCATCGGACGCAGCAGGACCGCCCCGGCCAGCGCCTCCGGCCGCAGCAGCAGGGTCGCCGCGGCGATGTTGGCGCCGTTCGAGAAGCCGAGGGCGACGGGCGCATCGATCCCGTAGGCGCGCCGCGCCGCCGCGACGAACTCGGCGAGATCGTCGGCGCGGCGACGGACATCGGCCTCGTCGAAGACGCCCTCCGCCAGGCGCCGGAAGAAACGCGGCATGCCGTTCTCCAGCACGGCGCCGCGCGGCGAGAGCAGCGCCGCGCCGGGGGCGACCGCGCGGCCGAGCGGCAGCAGGTCGGATTCGTCGCCGCCGGTGCCGTGAAGCAGCAGCAGGGGCCGGCGCCCGGCATCCGTGCCGGGCTCGAAGCGGTGGATCAGGGAGAGTTCGGTCATGGCGGTCTCTCGCGTGTCGTGAGGGGGGGAGCCCCGTCCCGAGGCGGGGACGGGGCCTTCGATCAGGCGGCCTCCGGCAGGGCGAGCACGGGCAGCACCGCCTCGATCCGCCCGCGATGCGGTTCGAGGCCCGCCGGCAGCTTGAGGGCGCCCCCGAGGGCATCGACGGGCTCGTCCACGGCGAAGCCCGGAACGTCCGTGGCGATCTCGAACAGCACCCCGCCGGGCTCGCGGAAATAGACCGAGCGGAAGTAGTTGCGGTCGCGCTGCTCCGTGACCGCGAGCCCGTGATCCTCCGTCAGCTTGGCGACCATCGCCTCCTGCGCCGCGTCGTCGCCTGCGCGGAAGGCGACGTGGTGCACCGATCCCGCGCCCTGCCGGCCGCGCAGGAACCCGCCCACGGCGCGCAGGGTCACGAACCCGCCCTCCGCCGCGTCGGCGGCGTAGCGGAGGCTCGATCCCTCCCGGCCCGTCTCGCGGAAGCCGAGGACGCCGGTCAGGATCGCCGCGGTCGGCGCGGCTTCAGCGAGGAGCAGCGTGATCCCGTGGAAGCCCTGGATCGCGTGCTCCGCCCGGATGCCGCCGCCGGTCCAGGCCGGGGCCGCCGTGTCCGTCTCGACGCCGACCAGCGCCAGCATGGTCCCGTCCGGATCGCGGAAGCGCAGCACCGGCTCGCCGAAGACCTGCTCCAGCGCCTCGTGGGCGACGCCCTTCTCGATCAGGCGATGCGTCCACCAGCCGATGGAGGCGCGGGACACGCGGAAGGCGGTCTCCTGCGTCTCGCCGATCCCGACCCGGCCCGGAGCGGCATGGTCGATGGGGAAGAAGGTCAGGATCGTGCCGGGGCGGCCGGTCTCGTCGCCGTAATAGAGGTGGTAGGTGCCCGGATCGTCGAAGTTGACGGTCTTCTTCACGAGCCGCAGGCCGAGCACCTGCGTGTAGAACGCGAGGTTGCGCTGCGCCGATCCCGCGAAGGCGGTGACGTGGTGGATGCCGTGCTCCGACATGATGGATACTCCTCGGGTGCGGCCGCCCGTCCCGATGGCTCGGGCCCGCCGTCTGCGATGGAGACAATCTGAGGATTGCGGAGCGCCACGAAAATAGAAACACTGGAAACTCATCGTTTCCGATCTCGCGCCATCCGCCGTCCCGATCATGCGCCTTCCCGATCTCGAAGCCTGGGCCGTCTTCGCCAAGGTGGCGGAAGCCGGCTCCTTCGGCCGTGCCGCCGAGGAGCTCGGCCTCTCGAAGGGCACCGTGTCGAAGACCGTCGCCCGGCTGGAGGCGCGCATCGGCGCGCGGCTGTTCAACCGGACCTCGCGCCGGCTCTCGCTGACAGAGGCCGGCCGCTCGGCGCGCGAGGGGGCCGCCCGCATCCTGGCGGAGGGGGAGGCGACGGAGGCGCTGGCCACCGCCTCGACCCCGGTGCCGCGCGGGCTGGTGCGGCTCGCCGCGCCGATGTCCTTCGGGCTGCGCCATGTCGCGCCGCTGCTGCCGGGCCTGCTCTCGGCCCATCCCGAACTGTGCGTCGACCTGCATCTGAGCGACGCGGTGGTCGATCTCGTCGGCGAGGGCTTCGACATCGGCCTGCGCATCGCGGCGCTCGGCGATTCCTCGCTGCGGGCCCGGCGCCTCTGCGCGGTGAACCGCTCGCTCGTCGGGGCGCCCGCCTATCTCGACAGGCACGGCCGCCCCGCGCATCCGCGCGACCTCGCCCGCCATGCCTGCCTCGGATACGCCTACCTGCCGACCCCGGACCGCTGGCGCTTCGACGGCCCGGACGGGGCGGAGGCGACGGTGGCGCCGGCGGGCCGGCTGCGCGCCAACAACGCCGACGCGCTGACCCCCGCCCTGCTTGCCGGGCTCGGGCTCGCGGTGCAGCCCGACTTCATGACCTGGGAGGATCTGGGCTCCGGCCGGCTGGAGCGGGTGCTGCCGGACTGGTCGCCGCCGCCGATCGCGCTCCATCTGGTGACGCCGCCGGGCCTGCCCCGCCCCGCCCGCGTCACCGCCGTGATCGACGCCCTGGCGCGCGCCTTCTCGACCCCGCCATGGTCGCATCCGGCGGAGCGGGCCCGCGATCCCGCCCTCCCCTCCGCCGTCCTCCCGCATATTGCGCCGGGCCAGGAATAAACCGCGCGGCTCGCGGGTCCGGGTCGTCCGAGGGGGCGAACTCCCCTCCGACGATGCGGGAGCCGAGCCCATGACCGATCACGACGATGGCGACGCCGGGCGCGAAGGCCGCCCGAGCCGGCGCCAGGCCCTCGAATGCATGACCTGGGCGGGCACCGGCCTGCTCTGGTCCCTGGGCGGGGGGCTGCCGCGCGCCGTCGGCCTCGAGACCGCCGCCGCCGCGGAGGGCGCCGCGCCCTTCACCTTCCTTCAGATCAGCGACAGCCATGTCGGCTTCGACAAGGCGGCCAATCCCGACGCGCGGGAGACCCTGCGGGAGGCCGTCGCCAAGATAAGGCTTCTGCCGGCAAAGCCCGCCTTCATCGTCCATACCGGCGACATCAGCCATCTCTCCAAGGATCGGGAGTTCGACGACGCCGACCAGATCCTGCGCGAGACCGGGCTGCCGCTGTTCTTCGTGCCCGGCGAGCACGACCTCCTCGACGACGAGCAGGGCCGCTCCTATCGCGAGCGCTACGGCAAGGGATCGCGCGGCGCGGGCTGGTACAGCTTCGACCAGAACGGCGTGCATTTCATCGGTCTCGTCAACGTCGTCGACCTGAAGGCGGGCGGCCTCGGCAATCTCGGTGCCGAGCAGCTCGAATGGCTGGAGCGGGACGTGGCGGGGCTGTCCTCGAGCATGCCCGTCGTGGTCTTCGCCCATATCCCGCTCTGGACGGTCTATCCCGAGTGGGGATGGGGCACGCAGGACGGCGCCCGCGCCCTCGGGCTGCTCAAGCGCTTCGGCTCGGTGACGGTGCTCAACGGGCACATCCACCAGATCATCCAGAAGGTCGAGGGGACCGTCGCCTTCCACACGGCGCGCTCGACGGCCTTTCCGCAGCCGGCCCCCGGCACCGCCCCCTCGCCCGGCCCGATGAAGCTGCCCGCCGGCGAGCTGCGCAAGGTGCTCGGGGTCGCGAGCGTCAGCTTCGTGCGCGGTGGCGAGCCGCTCGCCATCGTCGACACGCCGCTCGTCGGCTGAGCCGCCGCCCTCCCTCGCAAGCCCTCCTCCCGCAGGACCAGACCATGCCCTTTCCCGCCCGCCGTCTCTGGCGATCCGCCCTGCTCGCCCTGCCGGTCGTCATGCTCGCCGCCGCGACGCCCGCCCGCGCGGCCGATCCGGTCACGGTCCGGATCGACAACTTCACCTTCGGGCCCGAGACGGTGGTCGTGCCCCCCGGAACGGCCGTCACCTGGGTGAACGGCGACGACATCCCCCATACCGTCGTGGCCCAGGACAAGCGCTTCCGGTCGAAGACCCTCGACACCGACGACAGCTTCACCTTCGTCTTCGAGACGCCGGGCGAGTATGCGTATTTCTGCTCGCTCCATCCGCACATGACCGGCAAGGTCGTGGTGCGGCCCTCGGCGGGCTGAGCGGGCTTCGGGGCATGCGCGGAGTTCTGGGATGATCGCGAGCGTGTCCGGGGCGGCCGGGCCCATGCCGGTCGGCGCGGTCCTCGATCGGATCGGAGGGCCCGGCGTCGTCCGCCTTGCGCGGACGGTCGTGCTGGCGGTGTCGGGGGCCTTCGCCTCCGCCCGCCGCCGCGCCTCGCGGCCACAGCCGGCCGCCGCCGAGGCCCGCTCTCCGGGGCGCGGCTCGTTCGAGGAGACCGTGCTGCCGCATCTCGATGCCGCCTACAATCTCGCCCGCTTCCTGACCCGCGAGCCGGACGCCGCCGACGACATCGTGCAGGAGGCGTTCCTGCGGGCCTTCCGGTCCTTCGAGGGCTTTCGCGGCGGCGATCCCCGCGCCTGGCTTCTCGCCATCGTGCGCAACGGCGTGCGCGACTGGGCGTCCGAGCGCGGCCGGGAGCGGGCGCGTCTCGCGCCCCTCGCCGGCGCGGGCGAGGACGGCGAGGAGGCCGAGCGTGTCCCCGACCGTGACCGGGACACGCCCGCCGAGGCGGTGTTGCGCGGCGACGAGGCCGCGCTCGTGCGCCGGACCCTGGAGGGCCTGCCCGAGATATTCCGCGAGGTGCTGGTGCTGCGCGAATTCGACGACCTCTCCTACCGCGAGATCGCCGAGGTGACGGTGGTGCCGATCGGGACGGTGATGTCCCGCCTCGCCCGCGCGCGGGCCCTGTTCGGCGCCGCCTGGCGCCGCCACGGCGGGGACGAGCGGCCATGACACGGGACGACGGCGCACGCGACGAGGATGCCGCCTGCCCCGACTGGGCGGCCCTGCTCCACGCGCATCTCGACGGCGAGCTCGACGCGGCCAACACGCTGCGCTGCGAGAGCCATCTCGCGGGGTGCCCCGAATGCCGGGCCGCGTTCGCCCGCCTCCAGGCCGTGCGGAGCGTGCTCGCCCGCGACGGCGTCGCCTTCGCGGCTCCGCAGGCTCTGCACGAGCGGGTGCGCGCCGCCCTCGCCGCGGAAGCGCGCGCCGCCGCCGCCCCGGTGCGGGGCCCTTCCATCGGCGCCGGGCTTCGGGAGGCGTGGATGCGATGGCGCCGGGCCGCCGGCCGCTGGAGCGCCGCCGCCGCCGGACTGCCGGTTGCCGCGAGCCTCGCCCTCGCGATCCTCGCGCTTCAGCCGCGCGACTCCGCCGACCTGTCGGGCCAGCTCGTCGCCGGCCATGTCCGCTCGCTGCTGGCGAGCCACCTGACGGATGTGGCATCCTCCGACCAGCACACGGTGAAGCCGTGGTTCGCCGGCAAGATCGACTTCTCGCCGCCCGTCATCGATCTCGCAGGCCGAGGCTTCCCCCTGGCCGGCGGCCGGCTCGACTATCTCGACAACCGGGTCGTGGCGGCGCTGGTCTACAGGCGCCGCCAGCACGTCATCAACCTGTTCCTCTGGCCGGGCAACGCGGCGAAGCCCATGGCGACGTCGCGCGAGGGCTACAACATGCTCGGCTGGCGCCAGGCCGGGCTGACCTTCTTCGCCGTCTCCGACCTCAATGCGGTGGAGCTGAAGGAATTCCAGGACGACTTCATGGAGCAGGCGCCCCGCTGAGGCGTCCGCTCAGCTCCGCAGGCCCGGCGCCTCCTGGCCGGTACGCGCCACGTATTCCGTGTAGCCGCCGCCATACTGGTGGATGCCCTCGGGCGTGAGCTCGAGCACGCGGTTCGAGAGCGCCGCGAGGAAGTGCCGGTCGTGGCTCACGAACAGCATGGTGCCCTCGTAAGCGGCGAGCGCCGCGATCAGCATCTCCTTGGTGCCGATGTCGAGATGGTTGGTGGGCTCGTCGAGGACGAGGAAGTTCGGCGGGTCGTAGAGCATCTTGGCCATCACCAGCCGGGCCTTCTCGCCGCCCGACAGCACCCGGCAGCGCTTCTCCACGTCGTCGCCCGAGAAGCCGAAGCAGCCGGCGAGCGCGCGCAGCGACCCCTGCCCCGCCTGCGGGAACGAGGCTTCGAGATCCTCGAACACGGTGAGGTCGCCGTCGAGCAGGTCCATGGCGTGCTGGGCGAAGTAGCCGAGCTTGACGCTGCCGCCGATGGTGACGGTGCCGGCGTCCGGCTGGGCCGAGTTGGTGACGAGCTTCAACAGCGTCGACTTGCCGGCGCCGTTGATGCCCATGACGCACCAGCGCTCCTTGCGCCGGATCGAGAAGTCGAGCCCGTCATAGATGACGCGGCTGCCGTAGCGCTTCCGCACGTTCTTGAGCATCACCACGTCGTCGCCCGAGCGCGGCGCCGGCTGGAACTCGAAGGCGATGGACTGGCGGCGCTTGGGCGGCTCGACCCGCTCGATCTTGTCGAGCTTCTTCACCCGGCTCTGCACCTGCGAGGCGTGCGAGGCGCGCGCCTTGAAGCGCTCGATGAACTTGATCTCCTTGGCGAGCATCGCCTGCTGGCGCTCGAACTGGGCCTGCTGCTGCGATTCGTTCAGGGCGCGCTGCTGCGCGTAGAAGGCGTAGTCGCCCGAGTAGGTGGTGAGCGCGCCGCCGTCGATCTCGATCACCTTGGACACGATGCGGTTCATGAACTCGCGGTCGTGCGAGGTCATCAGCAGCGCGCCCTCGTAGCCCTGGAGGAAGGATTCGAGCCAGATCAGGCTCTCGATGTCGAGATGGTTCGACGGCTCGTCGAGGAGCATTACGTCGGGGTTCATCAGGAGGATGCGGGCGAGCGCCACGCGCATCTTCCAGCCGCCGGAGAGCTTGCCGACGTCGCCGTCCATCATCTCCTGGCTGAAGCTCAGGCCCGCGAGCACCTCGTAGGCCTTGCCTTCGAGCGCATAGCCGCCGAGTTCCTCGAAGCGCGCCTGGACCTCGCCGTAGCGCTCGATCAGGGCCTCCATCTCGTCGAGGCGGTCGGGGTCGGCGAGAGCGGCCTCCGCTTCCTTCAACTCCGTCGCCACGGTGCTGACGGGACCCGCCCCGTCCATCACCTCGGCCACGACGCTGCGCCCGGACATCTCGCCGACATCCTGGCTGAAATAGCCGATCGTGATGCCGCGATCGGCGGCGACCTGACCCTCGTCGGGCTCCTCCTCGCCGGTGATCATGCGGAAGAGCGTCGTCTTGCCGGCGCCGTTGGGGCCGACGAGCCCGATCTTCTCCCCCTTCTGGAGGGCGGCCGACGCCTCGATGAAGACGATCTGGCGGCCGTTCTGCTTGCCGATCTTGTCGAGGCGTATCATGGGTCCGCGGAATTTTTGGGGAAGCCGGCCGTGCGCTTACGGCATGCGGCGCGGGAGCGGAAGGCCGCAGCACGCTGCGGAGATGCGCGCCGTCGCCGGGTCTCGCTGCGGGGGCTTGATGGGGCCTTGCGGATTCCGCTCCCGTCGCCATCTATCAACCATCCAACCGGATGGTCAAAGGATGGCTGGCAGATGGCCGATGCGATCGACGTTCCAAGGCCCCGCTTGCCCGACAGCGAGAAGATCACGGTCAATCTCGGCTTCGTCGATCTCGGCCGGGTCGACCTCATGGTCCGCGACGGGTTCTACGCCAACCGTGCGGATTTCATCCGCACCGCCGTGCGCAACCAGCTCGACCGGCAGGAGGACGCCGTCCGGCAGGCGCTGGGCCGGCGCAAGCTGAGCCTCGGCCTGTCGCATTACGGACGGTGCGATCTCGAGGCGGCGCGCGATGCCGGGGTCCCCGTCCATATCCATGTCCTCGGCCTCGTCAGCATCGCCGACGACGTCACGCCGGAGCTCGCCCGCGCGGCGATCGCCTCGGTGCAGGTGCTCGGCGCCTTCCACGCGAGCGCCGCCGTCAAGGCCGCCCTTTCCGACCGGATCGCCTGAGACCGCGATTCCCCCTCCCCGGCATCGCCGGCCGCCCCTCGCGGCCGCGCCAGCAAGGACCGCATGATGAATCTCTTCGGCGACAAGGTGATGGGAACGGTGCTCCGCCTGACCAAGGCCGGCAAGCTGTCCGAGGCCCTCGCGGCGCTCCAGGGACGGAGCGTGGACCGAGACACGCGGCAGGCTGCCCCGGCGGGAAAAGCCCCGCCGACCATCGAGATGACGCCCCCCGCCGCGCCGGGAAGCGCCTGGACGGCGCCGGAGCGCGGCACCGGGCAGCACGACGCCCCCGGCATGGGCGATCTCGCCGGGACGATGCAGGCGCTGCGCGACAGGTTCGGGATCGCGGAGGGCCTGCCGGGGCTCGGTTCTGTCCTCGGAGGCGGCGCTCTCGGCATCGGTGCCGGGCTCGCCCGGAAGGCGCCCGGCCCGGTGCCGCCGGGGGCGCGCTTCGAGGAGCGGAACTTCTCCAACGGCGCGGGCAGCCGGGCCTACAAGGTGTTCGTCCCGAGCGGCTATCACGGCCAGCCCCTGCCGGTGGTGGTGATGCTGCATGGCTGCCAGCAGGACCCGGACGACTTCGCCGCCGGCACGCGCATGAACGAGATCGCCGAGGAGGAGACCGTCCTCGTCGCCTATCCGCGCCAGCCGCCCTCGGCCAACGCGCAGAAATGCTGGAACTGGTTCAACGCCGGCGACCAGAGGCGCGGCGGCGGCGAGCCGTCCCTGATCGCGGGGATCGCCGGGGCGGTGGTGGAGGAGTTCGGGGCCGACCCGGATCGCGTCTACGTGGCGGGCCTGTCGGCGGGCGGGGCCGCGGCGGCCATCATGGCGGCGACCTACCCGGAAGTGTTCGCGGCGGCCGGCGTCCATTCGGGGCTCGCCTGCGGCGCGGCGCGGGACATGCCCTCGGCCTTCGCCGCCATGAGCGGCGGCGGCGCGGGAGGCCCGAGGCCGGCCGGGCCCGAGGTGCCGACCATCGTCTTCCACGGCGACCGCGACCAGACGGTCAACGCCGTCAACGGCGACCGCGTCATCGCCCAGGCCAGGCCCGAGGCGCGGCTGGAGACCACCGTCGAGACCGGGACCTCGCCCGGCGGCACGTCCTACACGCGCACCCTCGGCACCGCCGCCGACGGACGCGTGCCCGTGGAGCAATGGGTTCTGCACGGCGCGGGGCATGCGTGGTCCGGCGGCAGCCCGGCGGGCTCCTACACGGACCCGCGCGGGCCGGATGCCAGCCGGGAGATGCTGCGCTTCTTCCTGAGCCATGCGAGATCCGCGCGCGGGAACGTCCCCCGCAACTGACGCCCCTCCGCCGCCTCGCGCCGGCAACGGCGCGATTGTATGCAATCCTGCCTAACGCGACGCCATCGACGGGTCGTGGGCGGGGTCCGTCTCGCGCGCGGCGTCGCCGGTCGCGGAGCGCTCCTGCGCCCAGCGCGCCCATTCGTGCCCGACGATCAGGACGTGGCGCCGCACGGCTTCGGCCGCCGCCGCGCCGTCGCGCGCCAGGATCGCGGTGACGATGGCCTGATGCTCGCGCGCGCTGTCGGGCGGGCGCCCGTTCAGGCGGAACTGGGCGGCGGTGAAGGGCGCGAGGCGCTTGCGCAGGGCGACCACATGGTCGGATAGGAAGCCGTTATGCGCGCCGGCATAGATCGCCTCGTGGAAGACCCGGTTCGCGGCGGCGACGCTCGTCGGTTCTCCCATCGGGCCCAGATCGCAGAAGGCCCGGTGCAGCCGGCCGATGTGCTCGCGCTCCAGCGTCGACATCTTGAGGGCGGCGAGCCGCGCGCAGACGGCCTCCGCCTCGGCCAGGGCCTCGAAGAGCTCGGCGATCCGGGTCTCCGACATGTCGACCACGACCGCTCCGCGATGGGGGCGCACGTCGATGAGGTCGAGCCCCGCAAGGCGCTTCAATGCCTCCCGCACCGGCGTTCGCGAGACCCCGAAGCGGCGCGCGAGCGAGTGCTCGTCGAGGCGCGCGCCGGGGGGCAGCGACCCTTCCAGGATTTCGCGCGAGAGATCGGCCGCGAGCTGCTCGGCGCGGGTGCGGGGCCTGGGATTCGATTCGGCGGACGTCTCGTTCGGCGCGCTTCGCACGGGTCTGGTCCCCTCCGTTTTCAGGATTGCATGCAATTGGCATGCCCCTTGCCAGACCCGGTGCAGACAGGCGGACAACCTGGGGTCCCGCGATGGCAAGCCCTGTTTCCGTGGCACGAAGCGTGTCCACGCCCCGTTGGCGCTTCGATGCCGTGGCGTCGCTGTCGGCGATGCGGTGGCTGCCGCTCGTGGTCGGCCCGGCCGCGCTGCTCCTGATCTGGGCGCTCGTGCATGCGGCCGGGCTCGTCAACCCGCGCCTTCTGCCCTCCCCGCTCCGAACCGTCGAGGCGGTCGCCTCCGGACTCTGGTCCGGCGACCTCGCCGCCGATCTCGGCCAGACGGTGTTTCGCACGCTCAAGGCCTTCGCCATCGCGATCGCCTTCGGCCTGCCGCTCGGCATCGTCATCGGGTCGAGCCGGCGGGTCTACAGCTCGGTGGAGTTCCTGATCGACTTCTTCCGCTCGACCCCGGCGACGGCGCTGTTCCCGCTGTTCATGATCGTCTTCGGCCTGGGCGATCTCTCGAAGGTCGCGGTGGCGGCGTTCTCGGCCTTCCTCATCATCCTGTTCAACGTCGCCTACGGGGTCATCAACGCGCGGCCCACCCGCATGCTCGCCGCCCGCGTCATGGGCGCCTCGCGGCTGCGCGTGTTCCGCGACGTCACGCTCTACGAGTCGCTCCCGCAGACCTTCGTCGGCGTGCGCACCGCCGTGTCCCTGGCGCTGGTGGTCATCATCGTGGCCGAGATGTTCATCGGCTCGGACAACGGCCTCGGCAAGCGCATCATCGACGCGCAGATCACCTTCGACATGCCGGCCCTCTACGGGACGATCCTGCTCACGGGCGCCCTCGGCTACGGCTTCAACCTCCTCCTCCTCACCCTCGAGAGCCGCCTCGTCCACTGGGCCGGCCGCTGACCCGGAGCGAACGATGTCCGAGAAACTGACCCGACGCTCCTTCACCGCCGCCGCCCTCGGCAGCGCCTTCCTGCCGGCCATGCCCGCCCTCGCCCAGACGCGCGAGAAGGTCGTCGTCTCCTGGCTGCCGATCATGCAGACGACGGCCTTCTACGTGGCGCTCGAGGAGAAGCTCTTCGAGAAGGCCGGGATCGAGGTCGAGGCGGTGCGCTTCGAGGCGCCCAACCAGATCATCGACTCCCTCGTCTCCGGCCGTGCCGATGTCGGCGCGCCGGGCGCCGCCGCCGGCATCACGGCGCTCGCCGAGGAGAAGTTTCCCGGCACCTTCAAGGTGTTCGGGCTCCAGGGCGGCAGCGCCGCCCTCGGCCGCATCAACGACGGCCTGATCGTCGCGAAGGATTCGACCATCGCCGGCTTCGCCGACCTGCGCGGCAAGACCCTCGGTCACCTGCCGGGCATCCAGTGGCGCACGATCTCGCGCCATGTGGTGCGCAAGGCCGGTCTCGATCCCGACAAGGACGTGCGGCTGGTCGAGCTCGCGGTCGGATTGCAGGTGCCGGCGGTGATCTCCGGCAGCGCCGACGCGACGCTCTCCCTCGAGCCCGTGGGCTCCATCGCGACGGCACTCGGCGAGGCCAGGCGCGCCGTGACCAACCCCTGCGCGAGCGCGGTCGCCGATCCGTTCTATTCGGGCGTCTCGGTGCTGACGACGAAGTTCCTCAAGGAACGCCCCGAGACCGCCCGCAAGGTGGTGACGGTGCTCGATGCGGCGACGCGTCTCACGGAGACCGACTTCCCGCGCCTGCGCGCCGTCCTGCCGAAATACACCGCCATCAAGGCGCCGCAGGTCGAGATCGTCGCGCAGCCCTACCTGCGCCCCTTCGCCGACCTGAACGCGAAGGACCTCGCCTCCTATCAGGCGCTGGTCGACGTGTTCGCGGCGGAGGGCGTGCTCAAGAAGCCCATGAAGGTCGCCGACATCATGCTCGCCAAGGCGGAGATCGGCCTTTGAGCGCGGTGCCGCTCTGGGTGCTCGCCACCGACCGGCCGCCGGCCGGCGGGATGGAGGCGGCGGACACGCACATCACCATCCGGGGGCTGGTGAAGCGCTTCCAGGGCAACACCGTCTACGACCGCTTCGACCTCGACCTGCCGCGCGGCGCGATCACCTCGGTGTTCGGCCCCAACGGCTGCGGCAAGAGCACGCTCATCAACATGATCTCCGGGATCCTGCCCACGGACGGCGGCGAGATCCTGTTCGACGGCAAGACCGTGGCGCAGACCCGCATCGGCTACGTCTTCCAGAACTACCGCGAGGCCCTGTTCCCGTGGATGCGGGCCATCGACAACGTCGCCTATCCCCTGGCGCTGATGGGCGTGCCGGAGGCCGAGCGCAGACGCCGCATCGACAAGCTGGTGGCCGGCTTCGAGCTGACCTTCGACCTGCACCGCTACCCCTACGAGCTGTCGGGCGGCCAGCAGCAGACCGTCTCGATCATGCGCGCGCTGGTCATCGAGCCGGAGGTGCTCTTCCTCGACGAGCCCTTCTCGGCGCTCGACTACGAGATGACCCTGACCATGCGCGACCAGCTCCAGAAGGTGCTGCGCGAGACGCGCACCACCTCGCTCCTCGTCAGCCACGACCTCGACGAGGCGATCTACCTCGCCGACAAGGTGCTGCTGCTGACCCGGCGCCCGACCCGCGTCGCCGCCTTCCTCGATGTCGGGGTGCCGCGCCCGCGCACCCCCGCCTCCACCACCCATCCCGACTTCACCGCCCTCAAGGCGCAGGCGCTGGGGATCTTCCAGGCCGCCGTGCGCGGAGGCTGACCCGACGGACGAGGAGCCGAACGGCATGATCCGGTGCGACAACGAGACGCCCGACGCCTCCTGCGCCTGCGGCTGCGGGCGAACGCGGGCGGCGCATGCCCCCGGCGGCCCGGCCGGCTCGGAGGAGGCCAGGCTTGACGGGGTGATCGAGGCGGCCCTGCTGAATGCGGTCTTCCCGCACGGCCCGACGCGGCGGCGGCTGCTGGCGGGCCTCGGCGCGGCGACCCTGCTCGCCGCGCTCGGCGACGTGCTGCCCCTCGGCACGGCCAAGGCGCTCGCCCAGGACGCCGGAAAGCCGCTGGAGAAGACGAAGCTCAGCGTCGGCTTCGTGCCGATCACCTGCACCGTGCCGCTGCTCCTCGCCGACGCGCGCGGCGACTACCGCGCCGAGGGGCTCGACATGTCGCTCGTGCGCACGCCGAGCTGGGCGCTGGTGCGGGACAAGCTCAACAACGGCGAGTTCGACGCCTCGCATCTCGTGCTCGGCATGCCGTTCACGATGTCGCTCGGGATCGGCTCCGAGCCGATCCCGACCCGCGTCGCCGCCGTGCAGAACACCAACGGCAACGCCATCACCCTGGCGCTGCGCCACAAGGACAAGCGCGACCCGAAGGAGTGGAAGGGGTTCCGCTTCGGCATCCCGCACGAGCACTCGATGCATGCGATGCTGCTACGCTACTACCTCGCCGAGCACGGGCTCGACCCGGACCGCGACGTCGAGCTGCGGGTCTATCCGCCGCCGGATTCCGTCGCGAACATGGCCGCCGGCAATCTCGACGGCATGTTCTTCGCCGAGCCCTGGGGCCAGCGGGCGGTGTTCGAGGGCATCGGCTTCCTGCATGTGCTGAGCCGCGACATCTTTCCGGGGCATCCGTGCTGCACGCTCTCGGTGCGCGAGCGGTTCGTGAGCGAATGCCCCAACAGCTTCGCGGCGCTGCTGAGGGCCATGGTGCGCGCGGCGACCTACGCGGACGCCTACGACAACCGGCGCGAGGTCGCCGAGCTTCTGGCGCCGGCGAAATACCTCAACCAGCCCAAGCCCGTGCTGGAGCAGGTGCTGCTCGGCCGCTACGCCGACGGGCTCGGCAAGATCGTCGAGGCGAAGGACCGCATCGGCTTCGACCCCTTCCCCTACGAGAGCACCGGCATCTGGCTGCTGACGCAGCTGCGGCGCTGGAAGATCATCCCGCAGGAGCTCGACTACAGGGCCGTGGCCGAGCGCGTCTTCGCCGCCACCGACGCGGGCCGCGTCCTCGCCGCGCAGGGCCGGACCCCGCCCACCACCGGCATGGCGCCGCTCTCGATCATGGGCCGCCCCTTCGACCCGACGAAGCCCGACGCCTATCTGGCCGGTTTCCCGCTCAAGCGAGTCTGAGCAAGCGAATCTGAGGAGGAGAGGATGCGCGGCTATCACGACATCGGCGGCGATCCGGCGGGCCCGGTGCCGAAGGTCGAGCTGACCTGGCTCGATTGGGAGAAGCGGGTCGAGGCGATCCGCAACCTCCTCGGCGACAGCACGCGGCGGCTCGTCAGCCTCGACGAGATGCGGCGCGGCTTCGAGTCGTTCGGGATCGAGAAGTACAAGGCGCTCTCCTTCTATCGCCGCCGCATCGAGGCGATGATCGACATCCTGGAGCAGAAGGGCGTGCTGACCCGCGCGGAGCTCGACGCCGTGCTGAAGGCGATGCCCGAGCCGGGAGCGCCGCGCTGATGCCCCGCTACGCCGTCGGCGACAGGGTGCGGGTGCTGGAGTTGAACAAGCCCGGCCATATCCGCACGCCCCACTACATCCGCCACCGCACCGGCACGGTGATCCAGTTCTGCGGCGCCTTCCTCAACCCGGAGGATCTCGCCGTCGGCAACACCGGCGGCCCGGTGGTGGCGTGCTACCGGGTCGAGTTCCCGCAGCGCGAGATCTGGCCCGACTATGCCGGAAGCCCCGAGGACAGCCTCGTGATCGAGATCTACGAGCACTGGATGGAGCCGGCCACCGAGAAGGACGCAGCGCATGCCTGAGGCCGCCGACCCCTGCCCCGTCCCCGAGCGCGCGTCCTACACGGCGCGGGAAGCGCTGGTGATCGAGACCGACGCGGGCAATGCCGAGGCCGCCCGACTGACGGCGGCGCTCCAGGCGCTGCTCGTGGAGAAGGGCCTGCTCGCCCCCGGCGAGGTCGATCAGGAGATCGAGAAGCTGGAGGCGCCCGGCATCCATCTCGGCGCCCGCCTCGTGGCGCGGGCCTGGGTCGACGACGCCTTCCGGACGCGGCTGCTCGCGGACGGCAAGTCCGCCGCCGCCGAACTCGGCATGAAGGTCGGCGAGGCGCAGCTCGTGGTGGTCGCCAACAGCGCCCGCGAGCACAACCTGATCGTCTGCACCCTGTGCTCGTGCTATCCGCGCTCCATCCTCGGGCAGCCGCCCTCCTGGTACATCTCGAAATCCTACCGCGCCCGCGCCGTGCGCGAGCCGCGCGCGGTCCTGCGGGAGTTCGGGCTCGACGTTCCCGCCGAGGTCAGGGTCCGGGTCCACGACAGCAACGCCGACATGCGCTACCTCGTGCTCCCCATGCGGCCGCCCGGCACGGAGGCGTGGAGCGAGACGGCGCTCGCCGGGCTCGTCGGCCGCGACGTTCTCATCGGCACCGCCGTCGCGAGCGTCCGGCCCGAGGCGCTCGCCTCTCCCTCGGGCCCGTGCTAACCCGTCCCGACGTCGTTTCGGCCCGAGGAGGGAGAGCGCGATGTCGAAGGTCGGCACCTGCCTGTGGTTCGACACCGGCGCGGAGGAGGCGGCGCGCCTCTACGTGTCGCTGGTGCCCGGTTCCCGCATCGACCATGTCCAGCGCGCGCCGGCCGATTGGCCCGGCGGCAAGGCGGGCGACGCGATCCTGGTGGCCTTCACCCTCGGCGGCCAGAGCTTCCAGGGATTGAACGGCGGCTCGCAGGCCGAATACGGCTTCGCGGCGTCGATCTCGGTCGCTTGCGCGGATCAGGCGGAGGTGGACCGGCTCTGGTCGGCGCTGACGGCGGATGGCGGCTCCGAGATCATGTGCGGATGGCTACGCGACCGCTGGGGCGTGCCCTGGCAGATCGTTCCCGAGGTGCTGCCGCGCCTGCTCGCCGACCCGGACCCGGCCGTCTCGGCCCGCGTCTTCGCCGCCATGCAGCAGATGGTGAAGCTCGACATCGCGGCGCTGGAGCGCGCGGCCGCCGGATAGGCCCCGGCTACGCGCTGTCGCGCTCGCGCTGCGCGATCGCGATCTGGATCAACTCGGCCAGCGACCTCACGCCGAGCTTGCGCCGCATGCCGGCGCAGAGCGTCAGCACCGTGCGGTACTTGATGAACAGCGCGTCGGCGATGCCGACATAGGTCATGCCCTTGCCGAGCATCAGCAGGACTTGCAGCTCGCGGGCGTTGAGCTCGGCCGAGGGCGTGCGGTGGACGACGGCGTTCAGGAGCGCCACGCGCGTCGCCAGCGCGTGGTCGAGATAGCTCGTCCCGGTCCGCACCGCCTCGAAGGCCCTGAGCAGCTCGGCCGTGCCGGCATCCTTGAAGACGTAGCCGATGGCGCCGTTCTCCAGGGCGCGCGCGGCGATCACCGGATCGTGGTGCATGCTGAAGGCGAGGATGCGCGCCTGACGGTCGAGGGCATGGATCCGGCGGATCAGCGACAGGCCGGCGAGCCCGTCCCCCTGGAAGGTCAGGTCCGTGACCACCACGGCGGGCCTGAGCCGGTGGAAGATCCGGTAGGCGCCGATCGGGTCGGTGGCCTCGTGGAGGCAGACGTCGCCGGCATCCTCCATGAGGCGCCGGAAACCGCGCAGCACCACCGGATGGTCGTCGGCGATGAGGACGTCGGTCATGGCGGCGGCTTGGCGGTATCGCCGGCGGCCGGCGCGGGAGCGTCGGGCTGGGCGGCGTAGCGCTCCGTCAGCCGGGCGAGCGCCTGGGCGCGGTCGGCGCCCTGCTGGCGGGTGTTGAAATAGTGCTGGCACAGCTCCCCGTAGAGCTGCTTGCGCGTGGTGGCGGCCGCGACCTCCTCCAGCCCGTCGAGGAGGTCGGCGTAGGGTTCCGGCTTGCCCGCCTCGGCGAGCATCTGGCCGAGCTGCACCGTCCGGTTCGCGACCATGCGCGGATCCTCGATGAACGAGGTCTTCGCCCGCTGGAGGCTGTGGCGCAGGTGCTCCGTCTGCGAGCCGACCTCCGGCGCCGGCCGGCCGAGCGCCTTGCTCGCGAGCCAGCGGGCCGGATCCATGGGGTCCGTGGGCGAGAGCCAGGCCGGAATGTCCGCGTCCGACCTCGTCGCGACGACGGTGGTCTCCTCCGGCGCCTTGGCCTCGTCCTCGCCCTTGCCGCAGGCGGAGAGGCCGAGCGCCAGGACGGCCGCGAGCGCCGCCGCGCCTCTCACGGCCGGGCTCCCGCGTCGCCGCCGGAGCGGAGGGCGGGCAGCACGGCGAGGCTGCGCGGCCCCTCCCCCACGGGAATGCGGGCGCTCTCCGTCAGGCTGGCGAGATCGACCACCGAGACCGCGTCCGAAAACCAGTCCGCCACATAGGCCGCGCCGGAGTCGATCGCGATGCCCTCCGGGTACTTGCCCACCTGCACCTTGCCGAGGACGCTCAAGGTCCCGGCGTCGAGCACCGTCACCGTCCCCGCCTGCTGGTTGGTGACGAGGACGCGGCTTCCGTCCGGGGTCGCGGCGACGCCGTAGGGCATGGCGCCCACCGGCACCGTGGCGAGGCTCGTCAGGGTCGCCGTGTCGAGGACGCTGAGGTCGCCGCTGCGCACATTGGCGACGTAGAGCCGGTCCTGCGCCGGGCTGAGCGCCAGGGCGAAGGGTGCCTCGCCCACCGGCACCGTGGCGATCCGCGTCATGGTCGCGGTGTCGACGACGCTGACCTGGCGGCTCTCGCGATCGGCCGCGTAGAGCCTGCCGCGCGCGTCGAGCACGAGGGCGGCCGGTTCGCGGCCCACCGCGACGCTGCCCGTCACCGTCCCGCTCCCGGCCGAGAGCCGCAGCACGCGCCCGCCCGCCCAGTCGCCGACGAAGAGGCTGGCGCCGTCGCCCGAGACCGCGATGCCGAAGGGCTGGGCCGGCAGGTCGAAGCGGCGCAGCACGCGGGCGCCCTCCACCACCGTGACCGCGCGCCGGTCGGGATGGGTGAGGTAGAGGCGCCCGTCCGGCCCCGCCGCCACCTGCGCCGGTCCTGCCTCGACGGGGATCGGCTCGACGGGGATCGCCGCGCCGGCCTCGCGCGCGCCGAGCCGCGTCAGGACGCCGGCCTGCTGGCTCGCCACCACCACTGTCCCGGCCCTGGCGGACCCATCGGCCGCTCCCAGGACGAGCAGCAGCGCGAGGCCGGCGGCGGGGATCGCGGGTGGCGGGGCGCGGCGTGGAGGCATCAATGCGTCGCCCCGCCCTCGACGCGCGCCTTCAGGCCCTTCAGCCCGTCGCTGAAATAGCGGTTCATGGCGGTCTTGCCGGCCTCGTCGTTGAGCTCGTCCGGCGGCTCGTTGCCGGTGTCGCCCCGGTAGAACCGCCCGATCCACTCGACCTTGGAGCCGTTTCCATCCGGGGTCACGGTGAGCGTCGCGGAATAGGAGGAGACCGGCAGCGCCTTCAGGTCGGCGTCGGAGAGGCGGTAGGAATAGCTGCGGCCCTCGGCGTTCATCTCGTCGAGCCCTTCGTCCAGGGTGCCGCCGGTCTTCAGCGTGACCTTGCGGCGCCCGCCCGCGGTGTTGCCGTCGCTGCCCTCGCTCTTGGCGACGTCCGGGTGCCAGCGGTCGATGGCGGCGAAATCGCCGACCACCTTCCAGACCGCCTCGGGCTTGGCCGCGATGGTGATCGACTGGTCGATCTTCTGCGGGGTCGGGCCGTGTGCCAGCGCCGCCGTGGCGGCGAGCGAGGCAAGGAGAACCTGGACGAGACGGCGCATGGGATCAGACCTTCCTGAGACGCGGCGGACGGCCCGCGAGGCGCGCGGCCGGCCGGACGAGGGGAAACGCGAAGACGGCGAGGAGCAGCGCCAGCGCGGCCGCGCCCAGGAACGGGCGCGGGTCGAGGCTGCCGGGAAGCGGGCGCGGGGTCGCCGCCGCGAGCAGCGGTCCGGCGAGGCCGCGCGGCCCGTCGAGATGGGCGTAGGCGAGCCCGGTCGCGCCGGCGAGCCGTTTCAGGTAGGGCTCGCGCACGGAGGAGAGATGCTCGCTGCCCGTGGCGGCGGCCGCTCCGAAGGGGGCGTTGCGCGGGTTGTAGCCCTCGCGGCTCTCGGCATCGGCCGGGGGCGGCCCGAAGCGGTTCTCCTGCTGGACGTCGCCCGAGCCGTAGAAGCCGATCTCGCGGCCGGCATCGTTGTAGCGCGGGATCGGCGACAGGCCGTAGCCGCCCGCGCCGACGATGAGGCCGCGCACGGCGCCGGGCTTGCCCTCGAAGCTCGGGGTGCTGCCCGCCGGCAGCGGCGGCGCCTCCTGCCCGTCCGTGACGAAGACGAGATCGGTGCCGAGGCTCGCGGCCATCTCGACGGCGCGGAATAGCCCTGCCGAGACGCGGCTGTCCGCCTCCCAGGCCATGCGCCAGTCGATGGCGGCGATGGCGCCGTCGAGCGGCGCGAAATCGGCGCAGACCTCGATGGGCGTGAACAGCAGGAACGGCCGCCGCTCGGTGAACAGGCCGAGCGCAACCTTCGAGCCGCAGGGCAGCGCGGCGACGAGATCGCGCAGCGCCGCCTTCGCCGTCTCCAGGCGGCTGACGGGCTTGCCCTGCGCGTCCGCGTAGTCGCGCACGTTCATGCTGCCGGTGATGTCGACGACGGCCAGGATCTCGACACCGTCGCGGGTCAGCGCGATGGGCCGCAGCACGAAGGTCAGCACCACCAGGGCGAGCGCCCCGGCGAGGAGACGGAAGCGTCCGTCGCGCAGGTTGCGGAGGAGATGCGCCCTCACGGCTCGCCTCGCGGCTGGCCGGGGATGTCGGTCCAGATCTTCTTCGGCTCGGCCTTCAGCTCGTCGCCGGTCTTGCGGTCGAAATCCGGGTATTCGCGCAGGAGGCGCGAGGCCACGTCGAGGTTGAATTTCGCGTCCCAGTAGTCCGGCCGGCCCTGGAGCGCCCGGCGGTAGTCCTGCCGAGCCAGGGTGACGAGGGGCCCGGCGGGGTCGAGCTCGCCGCGCTCCAGATGGCCGAAGGCCTGCCGCAGGCGCGCGTTGGCGAGCGCGTAGCGGGCGCGCGCCGCTTTGTCGGTCTCGCCCCGCCGGTCGAGGGCGTCGATCAGCGGCTCGATCTCCTCCGTTCGCCCCCGGACGGCGAGATGCTGGACCCGCGCGAGCAGCAGCCCCGCCGGAGCGCCCGTGCCGACCGGGATGTCGCGGCCCGCCTGCAACCCGGCGATGGCGCGGTTGTCGGCCATGGTTCGCCACGCCGCCCCCGCGCAGCCGAGGGCGGCGGCGATGAGCAGGACCGGCAGGGCGACGAGCAGGACCGGGCGGGTCTGCCGCCAGGCCGCGCCGGCCCTCGTCCGGGCGCGCGCTGTCCGGGACGGTTCCCCGTTCTGCTGCCCGAAGGCCGTCGCGAGCGCGCTCATGCGGCCATCCTCCGCGCCGGTGCGGCGTCTTCCACGCGCGGCATCGCGGTCTGCTTTCCGCGGTGGAGGTCGGCTTCGGCGAGCTTGCCCGCCGCAAGCAGGACGAGCCCCAGCAGAGCCGCCCCATAGGCCCATCCCGAGAGGTCCCGGCGTGGCCGCCGCTCGGTATAGGGGATCGGGTCGCGCTCGAGCGCCTCGATCTGGCGGATCGCGGCGGCGACCGCCTCCGGCCCCTCGGCCTCGAAGGCGCGGTAGGGCGTGCCGAGGCTCTTGAAGAAGAGGTCGAGATGGCGCTCGGGAGCCGCCTGCGGGGTGTCCTCCCCGGCCGGCTTGTCGGAGATCGAGGGCGAGCCCTTGGTGCGCAGGAAGAGCCAGTAGAGGTTCGGCCGCACCTTGGCGAAGGCGGCCCGCAGGGTGCCCTGCACGCGCGGATCGATCACGGCGGCTCCGTCCGAGACCATCAGCAGCGCGCGCGAGACGTTCGCGTTCTCCGTGCCGAACTGCGAGAGCGCCATGGCGAGGCCGCGCGCCACGTTGGTGTAGTCGAGCCCCGGCCGGTCGATGGCGCGGATGGCGGCGCGCACCGCCTCGTGCCGGTCGGTCATCGGCACCACCAGCATCGGCGCCGTGGAGAAGGCGGTCACGGCGAACTGGTCGTGCTCGCGGCTGCCGACGAAGTCGCCGAGCAGGCGCCGGGATGCTGCGGCCTTCGATTCCTCGGCGCCCGAGGGCTGCCGGCCGGCGAAGGTCTCGTTCATGCTGCCCGAGCGGTCTACGAGCATCGAGACCTGCGCGCCGATGCCGGTGCGGATCACGGTCTCGCCCCGGCGATAGGGGCCCGCGAGCCCCACGATCAGTCCGGCGAGGCCGAGGATTCCGGCGGCCGTCAGGGTGCAGCCGACTGCCCGCGACAGGAGGTCGGCGGGGCCGGCCTCGATCGCCGGCACTGGGGTCCGGCGCTGGGCCGAGACCAGCAGCGGCAGCAGCGCCAGGGGCAGCAGCCACAGCACCAGGGGGCTCGTCGCGGAGAGGCGGGCGAAGGCGTCCGTCATGGCCGTCTCAGGCTCCGCGCTCGGAGGCGGCGAGGCGCCGGGCGGTCCTCTCCAGTTCCGCCAGCGGCAGCGTTTCCCGCGCTGCGGACAGGCCCCGGCCGAAGAAGGCGAGGCGCGAGGCGGAGAAGAATTTTTCCAGATCGGCGCCCTGCCCCCGGTAGGCTTCATGCCGGGCGAGGAAATCGGGGAGGTCGTCGGCCAGCACCCGGCGGCCGGCGGTCTCGTCGATGCCGCGATGCAGCCCGAGCAGCGCCTCGCCATAGGCGGCATCCGCGTCCGGCCGGCGCGCCAGGGCGCGCAGGCTGCGCCGGAGGGCGGCGAAGGCGCGGGCGCGCCGTGCCCGGAACGGCCACCAGGCCCGGTCGCGGGCGAGGAGGCCAAGGGCCAGAACGGCGAGCCCGGCGAACCAGGCGGCCGCCGTCAGCATCGGTTGCGGATCGAGGAGCGGCGCGCGCCCGTCCGGCCGCATGTAGTCGGCGGGATCGGTCTGGACCGGGGGCTGCACCTCGCGCAAGGGCGAGACGGTGAAGGACCAGGCCGGCACCTGCGCCGTGGCGGTGGTGGCCCCTCGGTCCGCCTCGCTGACGAAGGTGAGGGCGAAGCCGGGGATCTCCAGGGGGCGCGTGTCGAGGGCGGCGTAGAAATTCTGGTAGGTCAGGTTGAGGCGCACGCGCCGCGCGTCGCCCACCCTCGCCTCCTCGACGGTGATGCCGCGCAGATCGAGCCAGTAGGTCAGCGCTCCGGGCTGGGGCAGCGAGGCGGCCTGAAGGGTGAACCCCTCGTCGACGACGATGTCGATCTGGCCCCGCACGAGGTCGCCGAGGAAGTAGCCGAACGGCCGGGGCGTGCGCACCTCGACGCCGCGCACCTGCGCCTGCGCGGCCCCTGCCCAGAGGGCCGACAGCAGAATCGCGAGAAGGACATGGGCGCGACGCATGGATGCCCCCTCAGGTGCCGAGCAGGTGGCGGCTGAGCGCTTCCGGGTCGAACCGGCCGGCGAGGCGGAACGGCGGGCGGCCATGGGCGGCGGCGATCCGCCGGAGGGTCTCCGTCCGCTCCGCCTCGCGCGCGATCCAGGCGCGGCGCAGCGCCGGGCGCATGAACACCACGCGGCGCCCTGCCCCTTCGAGGTCGTCGAGCTCCATCAGGCCCCAGGCGGGCAGGCCCTCCTCCTCGGCGGTGTCGGCCAGGACCACGGGCACGATGTCGTGGCGGGACAGGCTCGCGAAGACCTCGGCGATCAGGGCTTCCGGCCAGCGGAAGTCCGAGATCAGGAAGACGATCTTCGGGCGCCCGGCGAGGCCGTGGGCGGCCCGCGCCATCCCCCCTGCCCCGGTCCCGGTGCAGCGGGCGGAGCGGATGCGCGCGGCGACCTCGCCCGCCGCCGCGCGGCGCCGGCTCGCCGGCAGGGTCACGTCCTCGCGGACATCGTCGTCGCAGCCGATCAGCCCGAAGGCGTCCCCGATGCGGGTGGCGGAGGCCGCGAGCGCGCCGCAGAGATCGGCGGCGAGCCCCAGGCGGTCCGCCTCTCCGACGAAGCGCATGGAGGCGGTGAGGTCGAGAAGCGCCCAGACCTCCAGCGCCGTGCGGCTCTCGAAGCGGCGCACGAAGGTGCCCTCGAAGGGGTCGCGCAGCGTCGCGCGCACATCGATGCGGCGCGCGTCCGGCATGCGCAGGAACGGCACCTGATCGCGGAAGGTGCCGAGCCCGCCGGCGTCCCGGCCGCGATGCGCGCCCACCGCGCTGCCGGCGACGCGGCCGCGCGGCCGGTAGACGATATCGGCGGCGTGTTCGGGGCCGCTCACGGGGCGGGCACCGTGTCGAACACCGCGCGGCAGAGTTCGGGCACGATGGTCGCGCGGCGCATCTCGTAGACGGGTTCGAGGAAGACGCGGTGCGCCATCACCTCGGGGAAGACCGCGCGGATGTCCTCGGGCACCAGCCAGTCGCGGCCCTCGAGCCAGGCCCGCACCTTGGCGGCCCGCACCAGGAAGGCGACGCCGCGCGGCGAGGCGCCCCCCTGCACCAGGGCCTCCATGTCGATGCCGGGCAGGCGGATGCCGGCTCCGGCCGGCCGGACCAGAGCCTCCCACAAACCGACGACGTAGGTCTCGATGGCCGGGCTCGCACTGATGCCGTGCTGGATGGCGCGGGCGACGCCGCCGATCGCCGCGTGGTCGAGCACGCCGGCCTCGATCCCCTCGATCAGCGCGTCGGTGTCGTGGAAGCGCGGATCGAACACCAGCGCGCGCCGCGCCTCGGCGTCGCGCGGGGCCTCCATGCCGATCTCCATGAGGAAGCGGTCGCGGGCGGCGGCCGGCAGCTCGAAGGTCTCCTCGCGCTCCACCCGGTTGCGGTCGGCGAAGACCTGGAGGTTGGGGAAGCGGTACTCGCGGTTGAAGGCCGTGAGGCTGCGCTCCGCCATCAGGCGCAGCAGCAGGGCATGCACCTGCGGGCGGGCGCGGTTGATCTCGTTGAAGAAGAAGATCGACAGGTCCTCGGCCCGGCGCAGCACCGGCCCCGGCTCGACGCGGGGGCGCCCGTCATCGGCGAGATAGGTGTGGTAGACGAGGTCCGACGGCATCATGTCGACGGTGCCCTCGACCCGCTCGTAGGCGCCGCCGAGCGCGCGGGCCACGGCGCGCAGCAGCGTGGTCTTGCCGACGCCGACATCGCCTTCGAGCAGGACGTGCCCGCGCGCGAAGATCGCGATGGTGACGAGGCGGATCGCCCGCGCCTGGCCGACCACGGCCCCGCCCACAACGGCCTCGAACCGGGCCGCCGCCTCGCGCCAGTCGGTGAGCATCGCGTCGCCGGGGCGGGTCTCGTTCATCGCTGCTGCCTGGCTTGTCTTCGTGACGCACGCACCGAAGCTCCGGTACGGCCGGATCGGCCCCGGAGCTTCGGATCGGGGACAGGCAGGCGGCGGCGACCCTGGACGGAGCAGTCCAGACGCCATCGGGGTCGCCGCGGCCCGCGTCCTCTCAGTTGGCGGAGAGCTTGGTGACGTCGTATTCGAACTTGCCGGTCTTCTTGGCGGCTTCGATGCGCCGGGCGTTGCGCTCTTCCATGGCCTTGATCGACTCCGACTGCTTGGCGAGCTCCTTCGGGTCGTGCTTCGGGTCGTATTTCGAGCCGGCGATCTTCTCCGGGAAGCCGGGCTTGGGCTCCCAGCAATTGCCGGCGGCCTTGCACTTGGTGCCGTCATAGGCGAGCGCCGGCACGGCCAGCATCGCGCCCGCACCGAGCGCCACCGCGTAAATGAACATCCGCATGATCGTCTCCTCCGAGTCTTATGGCGCGGCGTCTGCCGCTTTCGTTCATCCCGCGCGGTCGTACGCGACGAGACTTCCTCGTGCGCTCAGTCTTCCAGCGGCTTGCACTGGCCCTGAACGTCCTTGGGGAAGGTCTCACCCTGCTTGTAGGGGTGGTAATTCTTCTTCTGCTCGGCGTTGAGCCAGACGGCATCCTTCACCGGGCCGGTATAGAGATGCCGGATCCAGGCGATGATCTGGAGCATCTCGTCGGGGGTCAGGTTGTCGTTGTGCGGGCCCATCATGCCGTTGGCGCCGCCGAACATGGTCGAGAACAGGCCCGTGTCCTCGGTGTTGGACGGATAGGTCCAGTAGTTGTCGTTGAGCCCCGGCCCGAGCTTGCCCTCGGCGAGATGGCCGTGGCAGCCGGAGCAGGAGGTCGCGAACAGGGACTCGCCGTTCCTGAGGCAGGCCTTGTCGTCGATGTAGAGGTTCTTGCCGGTCTGGAAGAACTCCTTCACCGCCGGGGTGTCGCGGCCGCCTTCCTTGCCCTGCGAGACGTCGATCTGCTCTCCGGTGACGGTGTTGCGGAAGGTGATGCCGGTCTGCGGTCCGGCGCTGGGCTGGGCGAGGGCCGCGGACCCGGCCGCCAGGGCGGCGAGGCCGGCGAAGGCGGCGATGACGATCTTGGAAGGACGCATGAAATCGCTCTGATGGGCGCCGGCCGCTGCGGACGGGCTCAGGGGTGCCGTGGGGATGGCGGAGGGCGCCGGCTCAGTTCGAGGGGGCGGCGACGGGCACGCCGTCCTGCTTGAGGATGGCCTCGATCCTGGGCCTGGCCTTCGCGATGCCGGCGTCGAGGGCGGCCTTCAGGGCCTCGTCGTCGCGGCGCACGCCCATGGACTGGTCGAAGCTCTGGGGCATCTTGCGGCCGTCGCTGCGCACCGTCTCGTCGGGCACCAGCGTCATGCGCAGCGGCGTCGCGGACTCCTTGACGTAGCGGGCGACCTCTGGCGCGAAGGCGACGGCGACGTCCGCCTTGTCGGTGGCGACCTCGCTGACCATGCGGGCCGGGTCGATCTGGGTGTAGGTGTTGCGCGCGGCGCGGAAGTTCACCAGCGAGTAGAGATAGGCCATGTCCTCCTCGTAGCGGCCGATATCCTTGAGCATCGCCTCCCCCGGCGTGCCGAACCCGACGACCATGTGGTCGACCGTCTTGAGGCGCGGGTCGGCCCAGGACTTCACGTCGAGGTCCTTGTCGGCGCGGGTGATGAAGACGTAGCCGCTGCGGTAATAGGGCTTGGTGGTGAGCACGCGCGGATCGTCCGTGTCGAGGCCGACCACCACGTCGCAGAGCTTCTTGTCGAGCCCGTCGCGCACCAGGTAGATCGCCGGCTTGTCCGACCAGACGAACTGGGCCTTGCGGCCCATGGCCTCGGCGACGGCTGTGGCGATGCGGTTCTCGAGGCCCGAGCCGTCCTTCAGGGACAGGGGCGGCTGGTTGGCGGCGCAGACGCGCAGAACCGAGGCGTCGGGGGCGGCGGCCGCCGTCCCGGCATCGGGGGACGCTGCGCCGGCGGGCGACTGCGAGCCGAGGGCGATGAGCGCGGCGGCGAGCGCCGCGCGGCGTCCGGTGGCGAGAGACATGGGCGGATCCGTTTCTTGAGCCGGTCTGGCGGGGGCGCGGCGGCCGGGACATGGCGTGTCCCTTCTGCGGCCTTCGCGCTGTCGGTCTTCGGGGGAAGCCCCGCCGGACGAGCCGGCGGAGCCTCCGCTTCGCGAGAGAGGGGCCGGCCTTACTTGGCGGCGGCCTGCTGGTACTCGCCGACATTCGGATCGTCGTAGGGGCCCTTGCCGTTCAGCGAGAACACCACCACGCCGCCGCCCATCTGGGTGTAGTTGGCGAGCTTCTTGAAGGCGCCGACCGCGCCGAGACCGGCCGTCGGATCCTGGAGGTCGAACACGAGGCCCACGCCCGGCCAGCCGCCGACGCCGTAATAGATGGCGACGTACTGATCACCCTTGTGGGTGTAGGTGATCGGGTAGCCGATGGCGCCGGACGGCAGCTTGAACTTCCAGAGGAGGTCGCCGTTGTCCGAGTTGCGGGCCTTGATGTAGCCGTCGAGCGTTCCGTAGAAGACCAGGCCGCCGGCGGTCGCCGTCGTCCCGCCCCACACGGCGAAGCGCTCCATCTTCTCCCATTTGAACTCGCCGGTGATGGCGTTGTAGCTCTTGATCTGGCCCAGACCTTCGTAGTTCTGGCGATCACCCTTCGGGCCGGGATACATGTTCAGCGTCGCACCGACGAAGAACTGGCCCGCACGGTAGGGCAGCATGAAGGGCTCCCAATCCATGCAGATGTGGTTGATGCCCATGAAGAAGGCCTTGCGCTCCGGATCGTAGGAGTCGTGGCCCTGGTTGTGGTAGCCCATCGCCGAGGGGCAGACGTCCTTGGCGAGGTGGTCCATCCGGGTGCCGTACTCGGGATCGCGCACCGGCTGGCCGGTCTTCAGGTCCACGGACTTGAAGACGTTGACGGTGTCGTCGATCTTGTTGGCCGAGACCAGCGAGCCGTCCGTCCGGTCCAGGGTGTAGACGATGCCGTTGCGGTCGGGATGGGTGAGAAGCTTCCTCATCTTCCCGTCCTTGTCCTTCTGCTCGGAGAGCATCATGACGTTGACGCCGGCGTAGTCCCACTCGTCGTGCGGGGTCTTCTGGTAGCCGAACTTGGCTTCACCCGTATCGGCGTCGCGGCCGAAGATGGTCATCGTCCACTTGTTGTCGCCGGGACGCATGGTCTCGTTCCACGGCGCCGGGTTGCCGGTGCCGAAATAGATCAGGTTGGTGCCCGGATCGTAGGCGTACCAGCCCCAGTTCGTGCCGCCGCCGATCTTCCAGGCGTCGCCCTCCCAGGTGGAGGTGCCTAAGCCCTTCTGGCCGTAATGGGCGTTGTGGATGTTGAAGTCGTTGGCGAGCAGCAGGTCCTTGTCCGGGCCCGTGGCGAAGGCGCGCCAGACCTGGGCGCCGGTCTTCACGTCGTAGGCGGTGAGGTAGCCGCGCACGCCGAGCTCGGCGCCGGACGAACCGATGATGACCTTGTCCTTCACGACGTAGGGGGCGATCGTGAGCGTCGAGCCGACCTTGATGTCGGAGTTCTCGACCTTCCACACCATCTCGCCGGTCTCGGCGTTGAGGGCGGCGACGTTGCCGTCGAGCTGGGTCTTCAGGATCAGGGCCGGCACCTTGCCGTCGCCGGGCCAGTAGGCGAGGCCGCGGTTCACGAGATCGCAGCAGGCCACGGCGCGGGCGGCCGGGTTCTGCTTGGGCTTGTCCTGCCAGAGGATGTGGCCCGGATCGTCGAGGCCGAGCGCGAAGGTGTTGTTCGGAAACGAGGTGTGGATGTACATCTTGCCGCCGACGACGAGCGGGGCGCCCTCGTGACCGTTCAGGAGGCCGGTGGAGAAGGTCCACGACACCCGAAGGTTCTTCACGTTGTCGGTGTTGATCTGCTTGAGCTTGGAGTAGTTGTCCGAATCATAGTCCTTGCCGGGCATGATCCAGTTTTCGTCGCTCTTCGACATCTCGACGAGCTTGTCGTTGGCTGCCGCGATGCTCGACATCCCGATCGGCGCGAGCGCCAGGACCGCCAGCACCGACACCGACCCTAGTAACCTGTTCATCCTGCGTCTCCTGCCCTCAACGGCCTCGCATGCCGGCCCTTTCGGCTGGCGGCGGGCGTTCGTTTTGACTGGCCTGAAGATCAATCCGCCTAGTGAAAGGCTCAGTATTCATAAGATATAAATAATGACATCTACGTCTTATGAAAGATTTATTACTGATCTTCTGGCTCGTCATATAAACAACTCGCCGGTTTCATGTCTCCATCCAATTCAACGTTTTTATTCGGGATAAAACGGTAAATCGGAAGCGCGTATTTCCCAGGATATTTGGTGCGGTGCAATAAGAATATCCCTGTCTGACAAATGCTTTACTCGGGTATGGCAAGCGCTACCATGAAACTCTCGATGGTGTTTGCGCGGCTGTGTCATGTCGAAGATTATGACTGTCTTATTATTGACTGCGTTCTGCTCGCCCGTTGCCGTGCATGCGGCGCCCATCGGCATGGACGACAAGGTCGCGCGCTGGCCGAGGGCCACCACCGAGGAGAAGGTCGATTTCGCCACGCGCCTGGGCAAGGCGTTCTCGCGCCTCTCGCCGGAGCTCGACCAGCGCTATTTCATGAGCTGCCTGGAAGAGACCGCCAATATCGGCAACCCGCGCGACATCAAGATCGAGGAAGCGGTGAAGCTTTGCGTCTCGGTGAAGAAGGATCCGGCCGAATAGCCGTGACGATCGGGATCGTTCACATGATGAGGCCCGCCGGGCCGCGCCGCTCTCGGGCCCGGCTCCGGGCCTGCGCCGCGCTGGCCGCGAGCCTGATCGCGTCGGGGGCCGGCGCGGGTGATCTCGCGGCGCTCTATCCGCGCGACGGGCGCCGGGACCTCACGGGGGCCGACGTGGCGCGCTATCCGGGGGCGGGCGTCCTCTTTTGCCGGCGCGCCGACGGGATTCCGCAGAAGGCCGCCGCCGCCTGGCTGATCGGAGACGCGCGGCTCGTGGTGCTTAACGCCCACAACTTCCGCAACCGCCAGATGGAGATGACGCGCGAGGTCGCGGATTGCTTCTTCCAGATCGGCGGCCGCAACTACACCTTCGAGCCGGCCAGCCTGCGGCTCGGCACGCCCTTCGGCGCCAAGGCGCTCCACATCACCGACGACTGGGCCCTGCTGCGGCTGTCGCAGCCGGCGGAGGGTATCCCGCCACAGCCGATTCCCGCCGCTCCGCCCCTGCCGACGGGGCCGGCCGAGATCCCGATCGTCATGGTCTCGCCGGGTGGGCATGCGAACTACGACGGTCCGGCGAGTACCGAGTCCTGCCGCATTCGCCAGATCGATCCGCCGAGCGAGGACGACATGCGGCGTGTGCGCCACGACTGCAACGACGGGTTCGGCGGTTCCGGCTCCGGCCTGTTCGATGCGGAGGGGCGGCTCGTGGCCATGCAGAGCGCCTCGCTGTCGATGAACTCGCGGCGGCCCTTCGACATCGAGTTCCACTACGGCTCGGCGCTGATGTTCGAGGGCGCGCTGCTCGCCGCGATCCGGGAGGCGGTGGCCGGTGCCCCGGCCCGCGCGCCGGTCGCCCCGTGAGGCGGCTTCGTGGCGGCTGCCCGGCGGTCAGGGCGGCAGCGGGATGAACTCGGCGCGGTCGTCGGGAGGCAGGTCGAACTGGCCCCGGCCCCAGTCCCCGCGCCGCCACTCCTCCTTGGCCGCCTCGATGCGGTCGCGGCTGGAGGAGACGAAGTTCCACCAGAGATAGCGCGGGCCGTTCAGGGTGGCGCCGCCGAGGGCCATCAGCCGGGCGCCCGCCGGGCCCGCGGCCACGGTGATCGCATCGCCCGGCCGAAAGACCATCATCCGGCCCGCCTCGAAGTCCTGCCCGGCGACGGAGACCGACCCCTCGGTGATGTAGAGACCCCGGTCCTCGTGATCGCTCGGCAGCGGGAGGCGGGCTCCCGGCGCGAGCGTCACGTCCGCGTAGAACAGGTCCGTGAACACGCTGGCCGGGGCGGTCTCGCCATAGGCCCGCCCGAGGATCAGCCGCAGGTCGACGCCCTCGCCCTCGATCACCGGGAGGGTGTCCTTGCCGTGATGCTCGAAGCTCGGCGCGACCTCTTCCCTGTCCTCGGGCAGCGCCACCCAGGTCTGGATGCCGAACAGGCTGTGCGGGGCCTTGCGCGTCTCGCGGCCGGTCCGCTCGGAATGCGTGACGCCCCGGCCCGCCACCATCCAGTTGACGGCGCCGGGCAGGATGGTCTGGTTCGCGCCCGTGCTGTCGCGATGCTGGAACTCGCCCTTGTACAGGTAGGTGACGGTGGCGAGCCCGATATGGGGATGCGGGCGCACGTCGACGCCCTTGCCGGTGATGAACTCGGCGGGGCCGGCCTGGTCGAAGAACACGAACGGGCCGACCATCTGGCGCCTCGGCGAGGGCAGCGCGCGCCGCACCTCGAAATCGCCGAGGTCGCGGGCGCGCGGCACGATCAGGGTCTCGATGGCGTCGACGCCGATCGCGTCGGGGCAACCGGGTTCCAGGGCGGGGTTCCAACTCACGGGCCGACCTCCGGGATTCTGGGCGTCCGGCACTGTGCGCGGGCGCGCGGCGCCGGTCTACCGTCCCGGACCGGATTCGGACAGGCGGGTTCCCGAGCGGCCGGCGCGGGAGGATCAGGCGCTGCGCTTCGAGTCCGCCGAGCGCTCCTCCTGCGCCTTGAAGTGGAGGAAGCTGCGCTCCCCGGTCGCCGCCTCGGCGACGTGGTCGATCGTCTCGAACAATTCGGCCAGGGTCTTGGGCGCGGCGAGCCTGTTGGCGGCGTCGGAGCGGACGCGCCGCGCGTCGAGCCGCCCGGCGGCGAGCTGAGCCTCGCTCAGCGCATCGAAGTCTCGGCGGGAACGACGGGTCATGGGGCAACTCCTGCGGCCACAGGCTGGCGCCGACATGGTTAACCGATCCTTAACCGCCGCGTCGGAGAGGACGGAAGACCGGCGCGATCCCGGTGAGCCCCGGTTAACGTCGTTTCTCAAAGGTCGGTTAAACCGCTCCATGCTAATATAAGTCATGAAGCGGGCACTGAAATATCTATCTCCTCGCTTGCGCATATGTCGCAAGTCGACGGAGGTATTGTGTCGGGATACCAGCGGTTCCGCGGCAGTCGAGTTCGCGCTCGTGGCGGTGCCGTTCCTCGGCCTGGTCGCGGCGATCATCCAGATCGCCTTCCTCACCTGGGCCTCCCAGAATTTCGACAGGGCCTTGCAGACCGCGGTGCGCACGATCCTGACCGGCCAGTTCCAGATCGCCAATGCCGGCCAGACCGACGCGGCCACCTTGCTCGCCAACCTGAAGACGACGATGTGCGGGACGAGCGCCGCGCCGATCGTCAATGTCTTCAACTGCCAGAACGTCAAGATCGACGTCCAGACCGCGAGCACCTTCGCCTCGGCGCAGAACTCGACCCCGGTCAACACCGCCACCGGCACCTGGAACACCAGCTTCGGGTCGAACTATGCCTGCGCCCAGCCGGGCACCATCGTGATCGTGACGGCGGCGGTGCCGTTCCCGACCTTCCTCGGCATGCTCGGACTCAACCTGAAGACCTTCACCAGCGGCACGGATACCGGTTCGCATCTCCTGATGTCGACCGCCGTGTTCCGGACCGAACCCTACCTGGCGGGCAACGCGTCCGCATGCTGAAGCCGTGACGATCCCTCCCCTCTTCCCCTCGCGCGGCGCGCGGACGCGCCGGTCGATCCGGCGCGCCGCCGGCCGGTTCCGCCGTGCCCGGCGCGGCAGCTCGGCCGTCGAGTTCGCGCTGATCCTGCCGGTGCTGCTCATGGTCTGGGCCGGCATGTCCGAGATGTCCCATGCCATCGACAACTGGCGGAAGGTCACGCTGCTGGCGCGCACGGTGGCGGACCTGACCGCGCAGGGAGACACCCAGAACCCGATCAAGGCGAGCCTGATGACGGACATCCTGTCCTCGGCCGCGAACGTGCTGCGCCCGTTCGACGCGACGAACGCCAAGATCGTCGTCAGCGCCATGGGCGTCGACATCACGAA
Organism: Methylobacterium endophyticum; assembly: GCF_050591105.1. NCBI lineage: Bacteria > Pseudomonadati > Pseudomonadota > Alphaproteobacteria > Hyphomicrobiales > Methylobacteriaceae > Methylobacterium > Methylobacterium endophyticum. Next base: position 94,363 of record NZ_JBNHES010000005.1, on the reverse strand, counting down.
CCTGAATCTCGTCCCGCGCGTCTGCTCCAGCACCGCCAGCAGCAACACGACCGCGCGCGCCACCGGCCCCGCCGCCGGCCTGACCGTCCCCGCCGGGTACCGGACGAACGGCGTCCGCTACATGCTCGCCGAGGTCAGCATGACCTACACGCCGATGATCGGAAGCGCGCTCCTGAAGATCCTTCCCGGCCTCGGCAGCACGATCACGTTCTCCGCGAGCATCCCCTGGCCGGCGCGCGGGGGCACGGTCTACGCGCCGAACACCTATACCGAAATCGTGCTTCCAAACGGAGCAGCCTGCCCATGACTTCCCGGATGGCTCGCATGGTGACGCGCCTCGCGGCGCGCGTGCCGCGTCCCCTGCGCCGCGTCTCTCTCGCGCGCGATTTCTCCCGTGCGCGCGGCGGCAACGTCGTGATCCTGTTCGCCTTCCTCAGCCTGCCGATGCTGGCGCTGGCGGGCGCGGCCATCGATTACGGCTTCGCGACGCGGCTCGCGACGAAGCTCCAGGCGAATGTCGACGCCACCTCGCTGCTGCTCTGCCAGACGCCGCTGACGACGACCAGCGCCGCCCTGAACACCCTCGCCCAGACCACGATGGTGGGGGCCATGGGCGCGACCGTGGTGGTCGATCCGCTCGTCATCACGAGCAACCCGCGCCAGATCACGCTGACCGCCCGCATCCCGTCGCAGAGCTTCTTCGGCAAGTTCACCGGAACGACGGCGATCACTCCGGCCGTCGGCGTCCAATGCGCGACGCCCCTGCCGAAGACCTTCGAGATCGCCCTCGTGCTCGACAACACCGGCTCGATGGCCGCCTCGAGCGGCGGCCAGAGCAAGCTCGACGCGGCGAAGACGGCGGCGGCCAACTTCGTGGACTACGTCTACTCGAGCCCGTCCTTCTCCAGCGCCACCAAGATCGCGATCGTTCCCTTCGCCGCGTCGGTGGCGGTGAACCCCGCCACCTACCGCTACGCGAGCTGGATCGACCAGACCGGCAAGTCGAGCCTGCACTGGACCAACGTCCTCTCCCCGAGCACGGCCGGCTTCACCAGCCGCTTCGACGTCTTCACGGCCTTGCAGAGCGCCTATTCGGGCTGGGGCTGGGGCGGCTGCCTGGAGACCCTGCCCTATCCGCTCAACGTGCAGGACGGGGCGCCGACACCCTCGAACAAGGATTCGTATTACGTCCCGCTGTTCGCCCCCGACGAACCGGGTGACGGCAGCACCTCCTACGGGGCCTACACGGTCGGCTGGAACACGAGGTACAGCTTCAACAGCTATATCGACGACTCGAACGGCACCAGTTCCTGCCCGGCTCTCTCGTCGTCGACCTCCTTCCTGAACGCGGAGGGGCGGGCCTGCAAGTACAAGAACCCGCGCGACGCCTCGCCGACCTCCTACAACGGCTACACGGGCGTGCCGAACGGGCCCAACTACGGCTGCACCAGCCAGCCGCTGCTGCGCCTGACCAACGACACCACGACCCTGAAGGCGACGATCAACAGCATGGTGCCCCTCGGATCGACCAACATCCACGAGGGCTTCATGTGGGGGTGGCGGACGATCTCGCCGAACAGCGTCTTCGCCGACGGATCCGCCTATTCGCCGAGTTCGAGCAGCGCGTCGGCGAGCACCATCAACAAGATCATCATCCTGATGACCGACGGTACCAATAGCTGGGCGACGAACCCCAATGCGCCGGAGAACGGCTCCATGTACTTCTCCATGGGCTATTTCACGAACGCCGACACCTCGACGCCCAATCCGCGCCTGCCGTCCGCCAATCAGAACGTCTCCGACACCGCCAGCTCCCGCGCCGCCCTCGACGCCCTCACCGCCCAGGCCTGCTCCAACGCCAAGGCGGTCAACATCTCGATCTATACAATCGGCTTCAGCGTTTCCTCCGATCCGATCGACGCCACGGGCCAGACGCTCCTGCGCAACTGCGCCTCGTCCTCGAACCAGTTCTTCATCGCCAACGATTCGAGCGGCCTCATCTCGGTCTTCAACCAGATCGCCGCCAGCATCGGGGCGTTGCGGCTGACCAAGTGAGGCGGTTGGCCGCCGGAGATCCCCGTCCATGCCGATCCTGACGCTCGATGCCGCGCGGGAGCTCGCGGCGGCCGCCTTCGTCCGCTGCGGCGCCGCGCCTGCGGCGGCGGAGAGCACCGCCCGCGCGCTGGTGGAGGCGGAAGCCGACGGTCTGACGGGGCACGGTCTCGTGCGGGTGCCGGCCTATGCCGCCCAGGTGCGGGCCGGCAAGGTCCGGGGCGATGCGGCCGTCACGGTCGGGCATCCCCGTCCGGGTCTCGTCGCGATCGACGCCGCGCACGGCTTCGCCTATCCGGCCCTCGACGCGGCGGTGGCCGCGCTTCCGGCGGTGGCGAGGAGCCAGGGCATCGCCGCCGCCGGCATCCGCCGCTCGCATCATTGCGGCGCGGCCGGGCGCCCGGTGGAGCGGCTCGCGGCCGAGGGGCTCGTCGCGATCCTGTTCGCCAATACGCCGGCGGCGATGGCGCCCTGGGGCGGGGCGAGGGCGGTGTTCGGCACCAACCCCCTCGCCTTCGCCTGCCCGCTGCCGGGGCGCGCGCCCATCGTGGCGGATCTCGCCCTCTCGAAGGTGGCTCGCGGCAACATCGTCGCGGCGCGCCGGCGCGGCGAGCCCCTCCCCGAGGGCTGGGCCCTCGACGCGCAGGGACATCCGACCACGGACCCGGAGGCGGCCCTGAAGGGCACCATGCTCCCCCTCGGCGACGCGAAGGGCACGGCGCTGGCGCTGATGGTCGAGCTGCTCGCCGCCGGCCTGACGGGCGGCCGTTTCGCGGCGGAGGCGAGCTCCTTCCTCGACGCCGAGGGCGATCCGCCGGGCACCGGCCAGCTCATCGTCGCCATCGATGCCGCCGCCCTGTCGCCGGATGCCCCCGAGCGTTTCGCCGAACTCGCGGGATTGATCGAGGCGCAGGCCGGCGCGCGCCTGCCCGGTGCTCGCCGCCTCGCCCTGCGCGCGGCGGCGGCCCGCGACGGGATCGCCGTGGCGGACGCGCTGGCTGCCGAGATCGCGGCGCTCTGAGCGCGGCCGCCCGGCGCTGGACGCTCAGCTCCGGCCCGAACCGCTGCCGGACATCCCGAACAGGCGCCGGCCGAGCGACGGTCCGTCCTGGCCGTTCCCGGCGACGACCACGAGGCGCCGCACCTCGCCGCGCAGATACGCCTGGAGGAAGCGGTTGTAGTCGCGGAACGACACGCAGCCGTTCGAGGCGCCGCTCGGGCCGAGCATGTAGGTATGGGCAAGGAGCCCGACACGGCCCTTGATCGCGGCCGGACCGCCCACGGGGTTGAGGCGGATCGCCCGCACGCCGTGGAACAGGGCCTCGCGCTCCCGCAGGTCGTAGGTGCCCGGCGGCGTCGAGCCGCGCATGGTCCGGTGCACGTCGCGCGGGTTGTCCATGCTCGACCCCAGGCCGGAATGGGCCTCCAGGACCTCGCCGTTCGGCAGCGTCACCCGCTGGGCGGTGATGTCGTAGACGGCGGTGCCGCCCGTGGCCTCCGGGACCGGCGCGGGGAAGGCCCGGCCGCTCGGCGCCGTCCGTTCCGGCGCGGTCTCCAGGGCGGCGTATCCGAGCGCGGCGGGGGCCGGCCCGTCGCCGAAGATCCGCTCCAGAAGGGACGGCTCCTCGATCCGCGCCGCCCGGAAGACGCTCTGCGTCGAGGGCCTCGGCTCCGGCCGCGCGATCCGCGCGGCGACCGCCACCGGCTCGCGCCTGAACTCCGCCGGGCGCGGCACCGGAAGCGGGATCGGCAGGGCGACCGAAGGCTTCTGCAACGCGGGCGGAGCGGCGGCCGGCATCTCAATGGCGGCGGCCGGCATGTCGAGAGCGGCCACCTGGGGCATTGGACGGATCGGGTCCGCCGCGACGGTGAGGCTCGGTTCGGCCTCGGCCGGCGTGGGACGCGTGCGCTGGAAGGCCGAGGCCAGCGGGGCGCTGTCCGCGTTCTCGCGTCCGAGGGCCGGAGCCGGATCGAGCATCCAGGCATAGTCGGCGGATGCCGCCCTGGCCGGAGGTGGCGCGGGGAGGGCCGCGACGCTCGCCGGCCGCGCGGGGCTCATCTCGGGGGCGCCGAGCCAGCCGGCCTGCCGCGCTCCGGCAAGGCCGAGGGCCGCGAGCGCGGCGGCCAGCACGGCGCGGTTGCGGCGGCGGCGGCGCTCCTGTCGAGGAAAGCGGCAGGAGCGAAGCGCGGCATAAGCCATGGGAACTCTACTCGACACGCAGGTCCGCGTGGCGCGCCCACGGCTCGCCGTTCCGCGTCGCGGCACCGCCTGCGACCGGTTCGGGATCGGGGTTCACCGACGAGGAACGACACGACTTGAACGGGGCCGATTAAGCGCCGGCTTGGTTAATGTTGCTTGAATCCGGTGCCGAGATTCCGCCGGCGGGGCGGTGCCCGGCTGGGCGCGCGGCTCCGTATCGTCGGTCTCCCGCGCGTCGCAACGGACGGGCGTCTTCGGAAGGCGGCGGCGTCACGGTCGGGGGCGGCGCGGAACATGCGTGGCGGGTCCGGCCGCCGCATGTCGAGACGGCGGCCGGAGGAAGCCCGCATGCCCGCGATCGTGCCTCGCAGCATCGAGTGCCGCATCGATTCTCCGGCCCCACGTTTTCGTGATGGACGATCCCGGAACCCGTCTTCGTGCGGGGCATTGAGCGGCGGCTGTCCCCGTCGCGGGCCGCCCACAACCAGCCCTTACGGAGGTCCTCCAGATGCGAGGCGATAGCGCCGGCGCGACCACGGACGCGCGCACTCCCTCGACCCGCGCCCTGCGCGGCCTCGACGCGCTGAACTTCACCCTGGCCGACGTGCGCGACGGGCTCGGGCCCTATCTCGCCATCTATCTCCTCGCTGTCCGCGGGCCGGACCAGGGCTGGAACGAGGCGACCACCGGGCTCGTCATGACCATCGCCGGCATCGCCGGGCTGATCGCGCAGACCCCGGCCGGGGCTCTGATCGACCGCACCAGCCACAAGCGGGCGATCGTCATCGCGGCGGCGCTCGCGGTGACGCTGAGCTGCCTCGCCCTGCCCTTCATCTCGAACTTCTACGTGGTCGCGGCCACCCAGTCGGTCGCCGGCATCGCCGGGGCGATCTTCCCGCCGGCGCTGGCCGCCATCACCCTCGGCGTCGTCGGCCCGAAGCTCTTCGCCAAGCGCATCGGCCGCAACGAGGGCTTCAACCACGCCGGCAACGCGGTGTCGGCGGCGCTGGCGGGGGGCACCGCGTATTTCTTCGGGCCGATCGTGGTGTTCTGGCTGATGGCGATCCTCGCCGTCGCCTCCATCGGCGCCATGCTGATGGTGCCGGCCTCCGAGATCGACGACGAGCTCGCGCGCGGGCTCGATCACCATGAGAAGGACGAGGCGGGCGAGCAGCCGTCCGGTCTGGCGGCGCTCCTCCAGAACAAGCACCTGATGCTGTTCGCGCTGCTGGCGGCGATCTTCCACCTCTCCAACGCGGCGATGCTGACCTCGGTCGGGCAGCTCCTGACCAAGCTCGCCGGCAAGGAGAACGCCACCTCGCTGATCGCCGTCTGCATCGTCGCCGCCCAGTGCGTGATGGTGCCGGTGGCGGTGTTCGTCGGCGCCAGGGCCGACGCCATCGGCCGCAAGCCGATCTTCCTGGTGGCGTTCGGCGTGCTGGCGCTGCGCGGCGCGCTCTACACGCTCTCCGACAACCCGTTCTACCTCGTCGGCGTCCAACTCCTCGACGGCATCGGGGCCGGCATCTACGGCGCGCTCTTTCCCGTCGTGGTGGCGGACCTGACGCGCGGCACCGGACGCTTCAACGTCGCCCAGGGAGCGGTCGCCACGGCGCAGGGGCTCGGTGCCTCCCTCAGCGCGACGCTCGCCGGACTCATCATCGTCTATGCCGGATATGCGAGCGCCTTCCTGTCGCTCGCGGCCATCGCGGCGGTCGGGTTCGCCTTCTACCTCGTGGCGATGCCCGAGACCCGTGGCTACAGGCCCTCGGCCGCTCCCACCCCCCGGACGGGCGGCGGCGCGGTCCTTGCCGGGGAAGCGTGACGGTGGCCTGGTGGCAGGCGGATGCGTCGATGCCGGCATCGGGAAAGCCCTTCGCCTTCATCCATGTCGGCGATCTGCATCTCACCGAGGATTCTGCGGCCAACGCCGCCGATCTGCGCGCCATCCTCGACCAGATCGCGGCCGTCAGGCCGCAGGCCGCGATCGACTTCACCTATCTGCCGGGCGATCTCGCCGAGGACGGCTGTGCCGAGCAATATGCGATCCTGTATGAGGCGCTCGACCTTTACCCCGACCTGCCGGTGCGGCTGATCCCCGGCGATCACGACCGTCAGCACGGCTCGATCGCGGCGTTCCACGACCTCTTCGAGGCAGTCGCGGGAAGCCCGCGCGGCGGGCGGCATGGGCCGGTGCTGAACCGGCTGCCGCAGCCGGAGGACGAGTGCGACGTCGCGCAATACTACTATGCCGAGACCGTCGCCGGGGTGCGCTGCCTGTTCGTCGACATGGTCAGCGCCGGGTTCGGCCGGAAGCGCATCGGCCTCGATTTCCGCCTGGGGCGCGACCAGACCCAGTGGCTGAACAAGGAGGTCGTTGAGGCGGCCGAGGCCGGCATGCCCTGCGCCGTGTTCATGCACGCCTATCCCGACGACCTGCGCGAGCCCGACGACCGGCTCGACATCGCCGGGCTGTTCTGGAGCGGCGGCGTCCGCCTCGTCGAGATGGGCCACACCCATTACAACGAGCTCGCGCATGACGGGCGCACCCTTTACGCGGCGGCCCGGTCCGTGGGCCAGAACGAGGACGGTTCGGTGGGCTACGCGGTGGCCGCGATCGACGGGCCGGTGACGAGCTGGCGCTTCAAGGCGCTGGACCGGACCTGGCCCTTCGTGCTGATCACCAGCCCCGCCGACCGCCGCGTCGCCACCGTGCCGACGAGCCCCCAGAACAGCGGCATGGAGCGCGACGCCGACGACCGCATCCTGGTGCGCGCCCTCGTCCTCTCGGACCAGGAACCGAAATATTGCCACTGCCGCATCGATACCGGCCCGTGGACGCTGATGACGCGAGGGGCGGCGCAGGTCTACGAGGCTTGGATGCCCTGGCCGGAGGGCGCCCGCAGCCTTCAGGTCGAGGCGGTCGACGGCCGCTGGCCCGGCCACGGCCCGGATTATGTCGACACCGACGTGATCGAGCCAGCCGTTCCAGAGCCGGAGCCGCGCCGCCAGCGGCCGATGCCCGACAAGCCCGGAAGCGACGATTTCCGTCTGCGCGCCTGGCTCGGCAAGGGGGTGCGCGGCGATCAGCTCGGCCCGAACCGGGCCGGACGCAAGTGGTAGGCAACGGCCTGCGACCCATCCCTTTCCCCGATCGTCTTCGACTGACCGAACAAGGACAACGATGGGCGCCCTCGTCCTGACACCCAACCTCGCGACCTGGGGCATCGCCGCCCTGGCGACCCTCGGGGTGATCCTGCGCCCGTTCTCCTGGCCGGAGGCGATCTGGGCCGTGGCCGGCGCGGCCCTTCTGGTCCTGCTCGGGCTGATGCCCTGGCAGGTGGCCCTGGACGGAGTGGCGAAGGGAACGGACGTCTACCTGTTTCTCGTCGGCATGATGCTGCTCTCCGAGATCGCCCGGAAGGAGGGGCTGTTCGACTGGCTCGCCGCCCATGCCGTGCGCGCCGCAAAGGGTTCGGCCACGCGCCTGTTCCTCCTCGTCTATCTCGTCGGCACGGTGGTGACGGTGTTCCTCTCGAACGACGCCTGCGCCGTGGTGCTGACGCCGGCGGTCTTCGCCGCGACCAAGGCGGCGGGGGTGAAGGACCCTCTGCCCTATCTGCTGATCTGCGCCTTCATCGCCAACGCGGCGAGCTTCGTGCTGCCCATCTCGAACCCGGCGAATCTCGTGGTCTTCGCCGAGCACATGCCGCCGCTTGGCCGCTGGCTCGCCACCTTCGCCCTCCCCTCGCTGCTCGCCGTGCTCGTGACCTACGCCGTGCTGCGCCTCACCCAGAACGGCCGGTTGCGCAGCGAGAGCGTCGCCACGGATGTCGAGACCCCTGCCCTCTCCCTCGGCGGCAAGGTCGCCGCCGCCGGCATCGTCGCCACCGGGGCCGCGCTGATCGGCGCCTCGGCCGCCGGGATCGAGCTCGGCCTGCCGACCTTCGTCGCCGGCCTCGCCACGGCGCTACTGGTCCTGGCGATCAATCGCGGCGGCCTGGTCGAGGTGGTCAAGGACGTGTCCTGGAGCGTGCTGCCCCTCGTCGCCGGCCTGTTCGTGCTCGTCGAGGCCCTGGAGAAGACAGGCGTCCTGCGCATGATCGCCGACATGCTCAAATCCGCCGCGCGGGCCGATCCCGCCGGCACGGCATGGGCGAGCGGGGCCATCGTCGCCTTCGGCTCGAACCTCGTGAACAACCTGCCGGCGGGGCTGCTGGCGGGGGCCGCCGTCCAGGCGGCGGAGGTGCCCCCCAAGATCGCCGGCGCGATCCTGATCGGCGTCGATCTCGGCCCCAACCTCTCGGTGACGGGCTCGCTCGCGACGATCCTCTGGCTGACCGCGATCCGGCGCGAGGGCGAGGACGTGTCGGCCTGGGCCTTCCTCAAGCTCGGCATCCTCGTGATGCCCCCCGCTCTGGCGGCGGCGCTGGCCGCCCTGCTCCTCGTCTGACACCCGAGATCGACGCCGTCCCAGGAGGCATGACCGCGTGACCGCAGCCCTGCTCTATCCCTTCATCATCGTGGCGGGCGTGCTTCAGGCGCTCGGCAATTCCATGAACGCGCAGCTGCGCGGACGGATGGTCAATCCGTGGCTCGCCGCCACGGTCTCGTTCGCGCCCATCGTGTTCGTGTTCACGACGCTCTTCCTGATGATGCCGACGCCGCTGCCGGGCCTCGACACCCTCGGCGGAATGCCCTGGTACGCGCCGCTCGGCGGTCTGGCCGGCGCGGTGGCGGTGTTCGGCGGGCTCGCCTTCGTCGACAAGGTCGGTGCCGGCCCGTTCAACGGGCTCACCATCACCGCCAACATCCTGACCTCGCTCGCCCTGGACGCGTTCGGCCTGTTCGGGCTGCAACCGGCGGGCTTCAAGCCGATGCCGTGGCTCGGCGGGCTGCTGATGGTCGCCGGCATCGTGCTGATCGCCCGCGCCAGCTCCGGCAAGGATGACGGGGACGGTGACGGCCACGGGCTCGATCCGAAGCTGCTCTATCCGTTCATCCTGGGAGCGGGAGCGCTCCAGGCGATCGGCGTCGTCTGGAACGCGCAGCTGCGTGGCGCCCTCGTCAATCCGTGGCTGGCGGCCACCGTATCCTTCCTGCCCGTGGTCTTCGTCTTCGCCTTCGTGTTCCTGATCCGCCCGACGCCGCTGCCGACGCGGGCGGACCTGTCGGGGGTGCGCTGGTGGATGCCGCTCGCCGGCCTCACCGGGGCGGTTGCGGTATTCGCGGGGCTGCTCTTCGTCGACAAGGTGGGCGCCGGGGCCTTCAACGGCCTCCTCATCACCGCCAACCTGCTGACCTCCGTCGCGCTCGATCATTTCGGATGGCTCGGCATGAAGCAGGTCCGGGCCGGCCCGCAGCGTCTCGGGGGCGCCGCCCTCATGGCCGCCGGCATCGTCTTCATCTCGCTGTTCTGAGCGGCGCGTTCTGCATCGACGGATATAGCGATGGAGCGGGCGGCGGCCTAAGCATGCCCCCATGCTGGTGCGCCATCTCTCCTATTTCGTGACGCTCGCGCGGATGCGGCACTTCGCCCGCGCCGCGGAGGCCTGCAACGTCACGCAGTCCACGCTCTCCTCCGCCATCCGCAAGCTGGAGGAGGACCTGCGGGTGACACTCGTCATCCGCAACCAGCGCTTCCTCGGCCTCACGGTGGAGGGCGAGCATCTCCTGGCCTGGTCGCGCCAGATCCTGACCGACTACGACAGCCTGCGCGAGGACCTGTCCGGGCTCCGCACCGGATTGAGGGGAACCTTGCGCCTCGGGGTGGTGCCGGCGGCGATGGGGGCGGTCGGTTTCCTCACGGCGCGCTTCCGCGAGGCCCATCCCGAGGCCCTCGTCGAGATCCGCTCGCTCTCGTCCCGCGAGATCCAGGCTGGGCTCGATAGCTTCGAGATCGAGGCCGGGCTCACCTATCTGGAGAACGAGCCCCTCGAACGGGTGCGACGGATTCCGCTCTATCACGAGCGCTACATCGTCGCGATGCGGGCCGACCATCCCCTCGCGGGCCGGGAGGCGGTGGCCTGGTCCGAGGTCGAGGGGCACCGGCTCTGCCTGCTCGGCGAGGACATGCAGAACCGGCGCATCCTCGACAGGCTCGCCGCCTCGCTGGGGCTGACCCTGCGGCCGGTGGTGGTGAGCAACTCCTATCTCGGCATCTGCGCGACCCTGCGGCAGGGGGGCTTCGCCGCCATCGTCCCGCACGGTTTCCGCCATCTCTTCGGCGGCACGCCCGATCTCGCGATGCGCGATCTCGTCGAGCCGGCCCATCGGCAGGCGGTGGGGCTGGTGCTGTCGGAGCGCGATCCGCTGCCGCCCATGGCGGGCGCCCTCTCCCGCGTCGTGCTCGATGCCGATCTCGAAGCGGCCTTCGCCGCCGCCGGGCCCGCCGCTGGAGGCTGATCGCCCGCATCGATCAGGCCATTCAAGGATTTCGTTGGATTCGGCATGATAATACGTCGAGTTTGATCGGGCTCGGTTCGGTTCGCGACAAGACGAACTCCTGAAATCGAGCGGGGAACCGCCCGATCCATAAGGTATCTACGCGGCGTCATGCCTCAGTCGGCGGGCGGTTTCCCCTTTGTGATCTGACAAAGGGAGTCACACATGGCCAAGATCGTCCTCGTTCTCTACGATGATCCCGTCGATGGATATCCGAAGACCTACGCCCGCGACGACCTGCCCAAGATCGAGCGCTATTCCGACGGCCAGACCCTGCCGACCCCCAAGGCCATCGACTTCCAGCCCGGCACCCTGCTCGGCAGCGTCTCGGGCGAGCTCGGCCTGCGCACATACGTCGAGAGCCTCGGCCACGAGCTCGTCGTGACCTCCTCGAAGGACGGCGCCGGCTCCGATCTCGACAAGCACCTGCACGATGCCGAGGTGGTGATCTCGCAGCCCTTCTGGCCGGCCTACCTCACCGCCGAGCGCATCGCCAGGGCGCCGAAGCTGAAGCTCGCGCTCACCGCCGGCATCGGCTCCGACCATGTCGATCTCGACGCGGCCATCGAGCGCGGCATCACGGTCGCCGAGGTCACGTTCTGCAACTCGATCAGCGTCGCCGAGCACGTGGTGATGATGGTCCTCGGGCTCGTGCGCAACTACATCCCCTCCTACCAGTGGGTGATGAAGGGCGGCTGGAACATCGCCGACTGCGTGACGCGCTCCTACGACGTCGAGGGCATGCATGTCGGCACGGTGGCCGCCGGCCGCATCGGGCTCGCGGTGCTCAAGCGCCTCAAGCCCTTCGACATGCACCTGCACTACACCGACCGCCACCGGCTGCCGGAGTCGGTCGAGAAGGAGCTCGGCCTCACCTGGCACGCGAGCCGCGAGGAGATGTACGGCGTCTGCGACGTCGTCACCCTCAACTGCCCGCTCCACCCGGAGACGGAGCACATGATCAACGACGAGACGCTCAAGCTGTTCAAGCGCGGCGCCTATCTCGTGAACACCGCCCGCGGCAAGCTCGCCGACCGCGACGCCATCGTCCGGGCGCTCGAGAGCGGCCGGCTCGCGGGCTACGCGGGCGACGTCTGGTTCCCGCAGCCGGCGCCGAAGGACCATCCCTGGCGCTCGATGCCGCATCACGGCATGACGCCCCACATCTCCGGCACCTCGCTCTCGGCCCAGACCCGCTACGCGGCCGGCACCCGCGAGATCCTCGAATGCTATTTCGAGGGCCGTCCGATCCGCAACGAGTACCTGATCGTCGACGGCGGCAAGCTCGCCGGCGTCGGCGCCCATTCCTACAGCGCCCGCAAAAAGGCCTGACAATCAAAAGGGGCGGCCGTCGTCATGCCGGCCGCCCCTATCGCGAGGCCAGCAACGGCAGGCGCTCCTCCTCCAGCCTGGGGAGCAGGTGCATGACCGAGCGGGCATATTCGTAGCGCGCCACGGCGATCCCGTCCGTCCAGGGCGGCAACGGCACCCCCATCAGCTCGGTGATGTCGAGGCCGCGCTCGAAGCCGTCGCCGATCTGCGACTCGACCGCGTCCAGCCAGCGCCGGGTCTGGTCGATGCCGCGCCGGCCCGCCTCGACGGGGCCGTGGCCGGGCACGAGCAGCGCGTGGTCGATCCCCGACAGGGCGTCGAGGGAAGTCCGCCAGGCGGGAAGGTTCGCATCGGGCGTGGTGGCGGCGCGGTCGAGGAAGACGAGGTCGCCGGGAAACAGCAGGCCGGAGCTTTCCTCGAACAGGCAGAGATCCTCGCGGGTGTGGCCCGAGAGGCGGAGCGTGCGGAAGCGGCGGCCGCCCACCGTCTCGACGCCCTCCGCCGCCAGCCGGCCCGGCTCCGGCACTCCGGTCCCGCGCATCCAGTCCCCGGCGACGTGATACATGCCGCCGGTGAGGTCGTTGCCGTAGCGCTTGAGGTCTTCGGTCAGGTCCTTGCCCGCCGCGACCACGCCGCTGTCGAAGGCGGTGGCGCCGAGCACATGGTCGGCATGATAATGCGTGAGATAGACCCGCACGACGGGCTTGCGCGTCAGCTCCTCGGCGACCGCCTTCAGCGCCTCGCCGTAGCGGTGGGACGGCCCGGCATCGATCAGCACCGCGCCGTCCGCCGTGTCGAGGATGGTGACGTTGGCGATGGCGCCGCCGTTGCCGGCGGTGATCGGCTCGTTCGCGCCGTAGAGCGTCCAGACGCCGGGCGCGATCGACACCGGCGCGAGCGGATAGGCCAATACCTTCGCCCGTGCCCCGGCGGGCAGCAGCGGCGTCATTGCCGCCGCCAGCCCGAGGCCGAGCCATTCGCGGCGGTTGGTGCTGTACGCGCCTCGAGGCATCCCGGCCTCCGTTCCCGTCCTCGTCACAGCCGGCCCTCCCGCGTGGTGGCGGCCTCGCGGCCGGGAATCGGGACGGAGGCCGAGAACAGGCCGCCGTTGTTGTCGCGCGCGACGACCTTGAGCACGCCGCCCTCCTTCGGCCGGTCGGGAAGCAGCGTCAGGGTCGGATCGGCGGCGATGGCCTCGCTCAGATGCAGCCGCGCCAGCAGGGCGCCCGCCGCATCGCTCACATCGACGGTCTCGATGATGAACATCGGGATATTGGCGATCATGCCGTTGTCCATGGGGTGGAACAGGCGCAGCCGCAGGCGCAGGCCCTCCTCCGCCTCCCGCCAGACCCGCGCCCGCGTCTCCCCGAGCCGGCTCCAGTCGATCTTCTTCTCGACCACCGGCGGCACCGAGCAGCCGCCGCCCTGAGCGTCGAGATAGCGTCCGCCGACATGCCAGAGATCGCCCTGGCGCACCGCCGCCCGGATCGGCGTCGCCTGCTCGATCTTCATGCGGAAGGCGACGAAGGGCTCCGCCGCCTTCGGCTCCAGGCGCAGGGTCAGTGGGAAGGGATGGATGTCGGCGATCACCGCGATCTCGTCGGCGCGGCCGATGGCGCGGGCGTCGACCAGCACCGGCACCCGGCTCTGGTTCTCGGTGACGGGGGGCAGGACCACCTGCACGCGGTCGTCGAAGATCACGTCGCGCCCGTCGAGATGGCGCTTGGCGAGCCCGTCCCAGAGGGGCGAGTCGAGCGGATCGCGCCGGGACGTGGAGGGCGCGGCCGCCTTCGCGGCGGCGGTGGCGATCGGGGATGCCGATCGCGGGGACGGGACCATCATCGCGTTGTCGCCTCAGGCTTGTCGAGGGCGGGGACCGGCGGCGGATCGGCGTTTTCGAGCGGGCGGTCCGCCTCCCGCCAGCCGTCCGTGCCGTCGGCGAACCAGTAGACGCGGCCGTAGCCGAGCGCGGCCGCCCGCTTCACGGCGTTCCACGACATCCAGCAATCGGCCATGCAGAAGAACACCAGCGGGCGCCCCTTGTCGCCATGGGTGAGCCGCGCGAGCCAGCCGGCGAAATAGGCGGCGAGCCGCGCATCGAGGGTTCCGCGCCCGACCTCGGGTAGCCAGACCGCGCCGGGAATGGTCTCGCGCCGGTCCACGAGCCGCCAGAGGCCGGTCTCGGGATCGTAGCCGCCGCGCTGGGGCATCACGTCGACGAGGGCGGCCCCCTCCCCCTTGAGACGGTCCACCTCCGGCAGGCCGACGCGGCGTCCGCCCTCCACCGGCAGCGTCACCGGGGCGCGGTAGTTCCGCACGCGGTATCCGCTCGCCGGGTCGAGATCGGGGGACGCGTGCGCGCCGGGGGCGGCGAGCAGGAGGCCGGTGGCGACCGCCATGGCGCGAAGAGCGATCATCGGCCGCCTCCCGAAGGCAGCATCCGCCGCAGGGTGTCGTCGCGGTCGACGAGGTGATGCTTCAGCGCCGCCGCCGCGTGCAGGCCGATGGCGGCGGCGAGGGCCAGGGCGAGCCAGTCGTGGATGCCGGCGCAGACCGCGTAGAGGGTCTCCTGCTTCTCGGCGAAGAGCTTGGGGATCACCGGCCAGCCGAACATGCTCACCGGGCGCGCATAGGCCAGGGAGCGCCCGATGCCGGTAAGCGGCATCGCCAGGGTGGCGGCGATCAGGAAGACGTGGAGCGCGCGGGCGGCGGCGCGCTCGAAGGGCCTGTGGCCGCCGGCCGGCGGAAATCCCTCGCGCAGGCGCCAGAGCAGCCGGGCGAGCGCGGTCGCGAAGACCAGCATGCCGAACGACTTGTGGAGCTGGACTGACCCCGTCTTGCCCGCGCCCCCCGGCAGGGTCTGGAGCCAGAAGCCGTAGCCGAGCATCCCGACGACGCCGAGGGCCACCGCCCAGTGCAGGAGGCGCGTCGCGTGGCTCAGGCGCGCAAGGCCGGGCGCGCCCACGGTCACGGCCTCATCAGGTGGAGATGGGGGAATTCCCGCTTCACGGTGAGCATGCGGCAGTCGCGCTCGTCCTCGGTGTCGGGGCAGAGGATCTCGACCCCGTCCGGGTAGTGCGTGACGTTCTCGCAGGTCGCCAGGAAGCGGTGCGTGTAGCGGTCGACCGGGTCGGAGATCGTCGCGATGTCGAGCCCGGACACGCCGCATTGGGTCTTGAGCATCAGCATGCGCCTGATCTGATATTCCTTGATCTCGGCCGCGGCCGCTCCCGCCCAGGTGAGCGCGAGCAGAAGAAGCCCTGCCGATGCAGGTCGCGAACACCGCATCCGCCGCGCTCCCCGATGCCGCCGCGTCCTCAATCCTTCGGCTGGTTCTCGACATAGGTGCGGATCGCCCAGATCGCCTCCTGGCTCAGGATTCCCTCGAAGGGAGGCATGCGGAAGCGGTCGTCCTTCTTGGCGCCGTGCAGCACGCGGGTGATGAACCAGCCGTCGCCGGACTCGCCGGCCTCGACCTCGCGCAGGTCGGGCGCCATCCCGCCGGACTTGGCGTCGAGGCCGTGGCAGCGGGCGCAGTTCTGGTTGTAGCCGTTGGCGCCGATGCGGATGGCGACCTTGTTGCCCTCGTAGGGATTGGAGGTGCGGATGTCGTCGCCGAGGGGATCGAGGCCGGTGGTGTCGACGGGCTGCGGCGCGGCGTCGCCATGCGCGCGCACGAGGCTCGGCAACCCGACGAGAACGGCGAGCCCGCAGGCGAGGGCCAGGGTGGTCTTGGTCATGGAGAGGGCCTTGTCTGGGTGGCGGGATAGGCTGCGGAAGGCTCAGGCGGGATCGAGCCAGATCCGCCAGGACTCGGAGCCGCTGACCTGGAGGGAGTAGGTGCCGGGCTTGTCGATGAGGTAGGTGGCGCTGCCGCCGCCTCCGATGTGCAGGTTCTGGACGATGCCGCCGCGCTCGTCCTTGAGGTACATGACGAAGATCGGCCCATCGCTCTCGTAGCGGAGCACCGTGGGGGCGGTGATCGCGAAGGGGTCGGTCTGCGCGGTCAGGCGCCCCTGGAAGCGCGGTGGCGACAGGACGCCGGAGAGCTTGTCGTAGCAGCGCACCCGCTCGCGCTCGTCCTCGACCGCCCGGCACCCGGCGAAGGCGCGCCGAACGGTCTCGGCGCCGGCAGCGTCGCCGGAGCGCGCCGGCGAGGCGAGGGACAGGACCGCGAGCGCCGCCGCCATCCCGAGCCTCACCGGTCCGCCTGGGGATCGGCGGCCGCCTTGGGCGCCGGGGTCTCCGGGTAGGCCTCCCAGACCGGCGTGCCGGTCTGCCAGTGGACGGGACAGCCCTTGCAGTCCTGCATCCAGGCATCCTGGAAGATCGCGAAGCGGATCTTGACGCCCTCCATGAGGGCGTCCTTCAGGTTGACCTCATAGAACTTGGCTTCCTGGAGGTCGGTGTTGACGAACTTCGCGCCGACGAACTGCGCGCGCTTGGCCTGCACCATCTCGAGATCGGCGACGGTGAAGTCCGCGCCGCTGAAATCGCCGCCCGTGATGCGGGCATGGTCGAAATTGGCGCCGACGAAGGAGGCGTTCCGCGCCTTCACGCCCTGCATGAAGGCGATCTGGAGACGGGCGCCGCCGAGATTGGCCCCGTCGAGATTGGTGCCGCGCAGGTTGGCGTGCCGCAGGTCGGCGCGGGCGAGATTGGCGCCCGAGAGATCGGCGCCGCCGAGATCGGCGTTCTTGAGATCGGCGTGCCGCAGATCGGCGCCGGGGCATCGGGTCTTGGGCGCGATGGTGCAGCCGTTCACGACCCACGGATCGGGCCGCTCCTCCTGGTTGAAGACGACGGCCTGCGCGAAGGCGAGGCTCGGGACGAGGACGGCGGCGAGGACGAAGAGCGGGAGACGGGCCGACATGGGGTCAGCTCCTGAGCGAAGGGACCACGAACGACGACGGGGACGGCCCGGAGACGTCGCGTCTCCGGGCCGTCGGTCATCCGTTCACTCGGCGGAGGCCGTGTCGGTCGGCAGCTCGAACACCCAGAACGAGCCGCCCTGCGAGACGAGCTTGGTCTGGTCGGCCATGTCGCCGCCCCAGAGCGGCACGGCGCCGCCGTAGCCCGAGGCGATGCCGATATACTGCTTGCCGCCCTCTTCCCAGGTCATCGGCACCGAGACCACGCCGGAGCCGGTCTGGAACTTCCAGAGTTCCTTGCCGTTCTTGGCGTCGAACGCCTTCACGAAGCCGTCCGAGGTGCCCTGGAAGACGAGGCCGCCCTTGGTCGTCATGCTGCCGCCCCAGAGCGGCATGTGCTCGAGGTGCTCCCAGACGATCTTGCCGGTCTTCGGGTCCATCGCCCGCAGCGCGCCGACATGGGTGTCGAACTTGCGGTGGATGCGGAAGCCCTGGCCGAGATAGGCGGAGCCCGCCTTGTAGGTGACGTTCTCGGTCCAGTAATCCTCCTTCCAGTCGTTCGAGGGGATGTAGAACAGCCCCGTCTGCTGGGAGTAGGACATCGGCGACCAGTTCTTGCCGCCGAGGAAGTTCGGCGTCACCTCGACGGACTTGCCCTTCGTCTCGCCCGCCGCGGGGGCCGGCGGACGGCGGCTCGCCTCGCCCTCCGGCTCGATCGGACGGCCGGTCTTCAGGTCGAAGCCCTTGGCCCAGTTGATGTCCTTCACGAACGGGTAGGCGGCCACCAGCGAGGTCTGCTTGCTGATCTTGCCGTCGCGGGCGGTGAGCTTGTCGGTGTCGGTCAGGAAGAAGAAGCCGTTGCGGTCGGCATGGGCGCCGAGACGCATCTTCTTGCCGTCCTTCTCCATGTCGAAAAGGATGATCTCGTTGTTGCCCGAGAAGTCCCAGGCGTCGTTGGGGGTGTGCTGGTAGAAGCCCACCGGCTCGCCGTTCGAGGGGTCGATATAGACCTGGCCCGAGGTGTACAGGCTGTCGTAGTTCTGCCAGTCGCCCTTCGGGCCGGTGCGGTAGTGGTAGTTCCACGGAGCCGGGTTGCCGGTGCCGATGACGAAGGTGTTGGTCTGCTCGTCGTAGACGCCGGTCTGCCAGGGGGCGCCGCCGCCGTGGTTCCACGACTCGGCCTTCTTGCCGTCGGCGCCGTCGGGCCAGGAGGGGGCCTTGGCATCGCCGGTCGGGGTCGAGTCCTTGCCGTTCAGGCGGCCCATGTGACCCTCGACGAGGGGCCGCATCCAGATCTCCTCGCCGGTGTCGGGATCGCGGGCGTAGAGCTTGCCCAGCGCGCCGAACTCGTCGCCCGAGTTGCCGTGGATGAGCATGACCCTGCCGGTCTTCTTGTCCTTGATGATGTTCGGCGCGCCCGAATAGGCGTAGCCGGCGCCGTGATCGTCGAACTTCTTGTTCCAGATCACCTTTCCGGTCTTGGCGTCGAGCGCCACCATCGAGGCGTCGAGGGTACCGAAGAAGATCTTGTCGCCGTACATCGCGGCGCCGCGGCTGACCACGTCGCAGCAGGGACGGATGTCGTCGGGAAGGCGGGCGGAATAGGACCAGATCTTCTTGCCCGTCTTGGTGTCGAGGGCGAAGATGCGCGAATAGGACGCCGTGATGTAGACGATGCCGTCACGCACGAGCGCCTGGCCTTCCTGGCCGCGCTGCTTCTCGTCACCGAAGGAAAACGACCATTTCGGCTTGAGGAGACCGACGTTGTTGGTATTGATCTTCTCGAGCGTCGAGTAGCGCTGCGCCTTGACGCCCATGCCGTACATCAGCACGTCGTCGTTGGTGTTCTGGTCGTTGAGGATGTCCTCCCAGGTTACGCCCCCCTTCCCGGCCTTCTCGGCCTGGGACGGCGCCGCGAGCAGCAGGCTCGACACGATCAGTGTCGAAGCCGTGGCGAGCAACCGCTTGCGGGGCGAGGGCCCCGCCCAAATCTTGGCCATGCGTCTCTCCCTCGACATCTCCGGCATCCGCCGGACCGTCTCGTTTTTGTTGACGAACCCGATCCTTCGCGATCGAACTCGGAGCATGTATGAGGGGAAAGACAGGCAATCGCATCCTAACTTTTGTACATATGCCTTATTAGAAATCTATTATTGAAAAATTCCATGGACCTTGCCGAAAAACAATGTCGGATGCATTGCAAATATCATAATAGATTTATTTGAAGTCCGCCGCTTGACCGATCGTCGCGTGGCCGGAACTATTTGTCATCGGCCGGCGATATCTTGTGCGGGCGGCCCGATGGGTTCGAGACGAGTCCGATGCATTTCATCCTGGTCGACGATCATCCGCTGTTTCGCGAGGCATTGCGCAGCATTATCCGCCTCGCCCGCCCGCAGACGCGGATCGACGAGGCGGAGTCGATCGAGGCGGCGAAGCTCGTCCTCGCCGACAAGCCGAAGATCGACCTCATCATGCTCGACCTCTCGATGAAGGGCGTGATCGGCTTCGACGGCCTGATCGCGATGCGGGCGGCGTTCCCGCGCATCCCGATCCTGGTGGTCTCCGGCCATGACGAGCCGCGCATCGTGCGCGAGGCGCTGCATCTCGGCGCGGCGGGCTTCGTGCCGAAATCGGCGGACAAGGCGACCTATATCCGGGCGCTGGACTGCATCGCCGGCGGCTCCGTGTTCACGCCGGACCATGTGGATGCCGGCTATCTCGGCGCCGACCGGGGGGACGCGGAGGCCGCCTCGGCCTCGGCGCGGATCGCCAAGCTGACGCCTGCGCAGCTCAACGTGCTGGGCATGCTCAAGCGCGGCAAGATCAACAAGCAGATCGCCTACGAGCTCGGCATCGGCGATTCGATGGTGAAGGCGCATGTCTCCGAGATCATGCGCAAGCTCGGCGTGAAGAACCGCACCCAGGTCGCGATCTGCGCCTCCTCGCTGGACTACGACCGCGCCGGGTTCTGACGACCCTGCGAAGGCCGCCTATTGCGGGAGGCCGACGATCAGGATGTCGAGATCGCGCGAGGGGACGAAATCGGTCTTGCGGACTTCGAAGGTCGTCGGCCCCGTCTTGACCACGTTTGTCTCGCAGAAGCTCACCAGCGCGCCCGGATCGCCCTTGTCGACGGTCAGGCGGAAATCGCCGATCGGCGCGGCCCAGTTGGCGCCGGTCTTCAGCACGTAGGAGATCCGGCTCTCGGGAGGGGGCACGTTGCCGTTCTTCCGCGTCATCGCCGCGACGCCGGCGAGGAACGCCTGATCGGTGCAGAAGCGCGTGCGATAATCCTTCGTCTCGGCGGCCGTCGCGGACCCGATCGCGGTCTGGACCGATCCTCCGACGCTCGGCACGTATGCGTGCTCGATCGCGATCTCCCGCCGGGCCGGGAAGGTCTGCCGCCAGTGATAGGTGGTGCGCACGCTCCATTCGGCCGCGATATGGTGCTCCATGCCCTTGCCGCGATCGTAATCGTCGGCGCGGACGATGCCGTCCTTCAGCAACTGTTCCCGGACCGGCTTCGGCAGCGCGTCGAGCGCCTTCTGGGTCGTCTCCGAGGAGGGCAGCAGCGGGATCGCATGCGCCCTCAGGCGGGCGGTGACGTCCGCGCCGCCGAGCAGGGCCTTCTGCTCGATCTCCGCCTTGACCTCGTGCCCGTCGACCAGCGTGCGGAACCGCAGGACGTTGTCGGACTCGGTGTCCGGGATGGCGATGTTGGCGTCCTCGCGCGCCGCGATCTCCGGCATCGGAAAGGCCACGGTGACGGTCTCGTCGGCCTCTGCGCGGTTGAAGAACCGATAGCGGACGCCGATCCGCTTCGCCGAGATCGACAGATCCTCCGAGCGCATCTCGATGTCGCGGCTGGTCTGGAGGACGAGGCCGCCCGTGGTCAGCGCGGCGGTCGAATCGTTCGCGCCGGCCGGGGTCGCGGCCAGCGCGGCGGCGAGCGCGACACCGCCCACGCGCGACCGGAGCCCGGCATGCCGGGAGAGCCGCACGGGCCCGCGCAGACGACCTTCCGACATCCCCCCTCCCCCCGTGATCGTGTTGGATGTCCGGCTCCCTCCCGCCCTCGGACGGGAGACGGACCTCAGGGCGCCGGGCGCCGGCAGGCGGCCTCGAACAGATCGTCCACATGGATGATCGTGTTGGGATCGGCCTCCGACACCCACGGGCCCCCGTCCGCCGGACGGCGATACGAGCCCGAGCCGCCCTTGTCGTTGGTCACGAGGATCGTGGCGGCGCCGCATTTCACGGTGATCCTGTGCACGCCCGTGGACACATGCTCCGACACGCACACGTCCCATTTCTTCGAGCCGGGCGTCAGGCCCTTGTAGTCGCCGCAGAACGACGCCGCGTTCGCCTTCGTCCGCTGCGCCACCAGATCGACCGTCTCCGGGTCGGGCCGCTGCACGGACAGGACCGTCAGGCCGACGCCGTTGGAGGTGAGCGTGATGGCGTCGCCGGCCTCCAGCGCCGACGCGGAGGCCCCCGGAACGACGAGGGCGAGAAGGGCGAGGAGGGAGGCGGCGCGCATGCTCCGTCAGTGTAGCGGCAACGGTCGCGGCGAGGAAGGCGCCGCGCGGTCGAATACTGTATCCGGCTGCCGGGAAACGGCACGGGCGGCGTCGGTCCGCGCCTCGCGCGTCCTCGACGAACCGTGGACGTGTCCCGATCCGTTTTCAGGTGTGGGCGGGCGGCGATCTCTTCTCCGAAGGAGCCTGCTTCAACCGAACCCCTCGGCCGCCCGCATGGCTCTTGGCGCTGTCGGAGATCATCTCGACGCCCATCTCGTCGAAAACCACCAGGATCTTCACCAGATTGTCGATCATGCCGCGAACGACGCCGTCGCTTTGCTCCATGCGCTGGATGGTGGGCAGGGAGACGCCGGACGATTCCGCCAGCCGCCGCTGATCGATTCCGAGAAGGGCGCGCGCCGCCCGCATCTGGCCTGACGTGATCAAGAACGGCTCTTTCGTTCGAGGGACAGCGCGGATTAAACCGCAAATTTGCTGAAAATACGCCGACGCTGATTGCTGGGCAATCACATGTTGACTTTCGATTAACGATTTTGGTCGACCGTCGACGCACGGCCGACGAGACATCGGCGTTCTCAGCGAGATCTCCCATGCGCAGCAACGACGCGCTCAACGAGCGGATGACATTCCTGAAGATCGACGAGCCGACGATCCGAACGTTGCGGTCGCTATGGCCGCAGATCGAGGCCGCGCTCCCCGAGATCCTGGGGCGGTTCTACGATCACCTTCGGAGCGTTCCGGCGCTATCGGCTCTCGTCGGTGCACAGCAGCCGAGGCTGGTTCGGGCCCAGACGCAGCATTGGGAGCGGCTCTTCAGCGGCCGCTTCGACGACGACTACGCCGAAAGCACCCGGCGCATCGGCTTGGTTCACCATCGCATCGGCCTCGAACCCCGCTGGTATATCGGCGGCTACGCTTTCGTTCTCGAGGCTCTGACCGCTCACCTCGCGACGAAGCATCGCTTCAGCGGAATCAAGCTCGCCTCCGCGATCAGCGCCGTGAACAAGGCCGCTCTTCTCGATATGGACCACGCGATCTCCGTCTATCAGGAGGCGCTCGTGATCGAAAGGCAGGCGCGCGGCCAGGTCCTTTCGGACGCGGTCGCGAGCTTTTCGAGCGCGGTGGAAAGCTCGCTGAAGGTCTGCGCCGAGGCCGGCGAGGAGCTGTCGGCCAGCTCGACCGTCCTGAACGGCGCCATGGAGCAGGCGGGTGGTCTCGCGACGCAGGTCGCGACGGCCGCCGAGCGTACGGCGAGCAACATGCAGGCGGGCGCCGCCGCGACCGAGGAGCTCGCGGCCTCCGTGCGTGAGATCGGCAGCCAGGCCGCGCGGTCCGCCTCCGTCGCGAGGAACGCCGTCGACGCCGCTCATCGCACCACGGCCACCGTCGCCGGCCTCGCCGAGATGGCCCGCGAGATCGGGCAGGTCGTCGAGCTCATCAACACGATCGCGTCCCAGACCAACCTTCTGGCGCTCAACGCCACCATCGAGGCGGCGCGGGCTGGCGACGCCGGTCGCGGCTTCGCCGTCGTCGCCACGGAGGTGAAGCAGCTCGCCAGCCAGACGGCCAGCGCGACGGAGGAGATCCGCACCCGCATCGGCGCCGTCCAGACCGCCACCAGCCAGAGCGAGGCCGACATCGCCGGCATCGCCCAGGTCATCGCGGAGGTCAGCGACATCGCGACGGCCATCGCCGCCGCCGTCGAGGAGCAGACCGCCGCGACCAAGGAGATCGCGGACAACGTGCAGCAGACGGCCGCCGCCTCGCGCGGCGTGGTCGACGACATCGCCGCGTTGGGCCGGTCGACCGACTCCTCGGTCCAGGCGACGAGCGGCGTGATGATCGCGCGCCAGACCCTCGATGCGCAGTTGCAGCGGCTTCGGGACGACATCGCCACCTTCCTGCAAGCCGCGCAGGCCGCCTGAGGGCGCGGTCGGCGGAAAACGGTCCTCCGAGGCGCGCCCAGTGACGGCGCGCCTCGGTCCGTACCTGCCTCGCGGGGGGCAGAACCCCGCGAGTCCCCGGCCGATGCCGTCCATCCACGCGAGATGCGAGGACGGGCTGTCGACCGACAGGGCGAGGAGATCGCGGCCGATCACCCGAGACATTCGCGCCAAGTGCGAGGGGCCGCCACGGACGTCCCTCGCGACGCGCATCAGCCAGCGTTCTGTGTGAAGGCGTCGAAGGCGCGGGCCGAGTAGACGAGGGCCGCGCCCGTGTTCAGCGCGATGGCCACGCCCAGCGCCTCGACCATCTCTTCCTTCGTCGCCCCGGCCTTGCGCGCCGCCTCGGTGTGAAAGGCGATGCAGCCATCGCAGCGTGTGGTCACGGCCACGGCCAGGGCGATCAGCTCGCGGGTCTTGGCATCGAGCTGCGGCTCCTTCGGCGTGGCCGAGGCGATGAGATCGTGAGCCTTCATGAGATCGGGGCTGATCCGCGCGATCTGCCCCAGGGTGGCGGTCAGCTCGGTCTTGTAGCCGGTCCAGTCCTGCATCGCGTGTTCCTCTCTCTGTCGCCCTTGCCGGGCTGGGCGTGCGTTCGTCGTGCGTGACGTACTACCTACTAGTTGGTAGAAAAATCGATCGCGGTTGGCAACCTGTCGCGAGAAAGCCGGGCGACCGGAGCGGTGGTCCTTCTTCCCTGGCCGCGACCTCCACGCCTGGGAGATCAACCCTCTCCGCGCCGAGGCTGCTGCCGTCGATCCAGGCCGACATCCGCGCGGGCCGCTTCCCGCCGGCGCAGGCAGACGGGGTGCGCGAACCGCCCCTCCCCGTGACGCCGAAGGGCGCCCCCGAAGCCACCCTCGAGACCGCCGCGCCGGCTCAGGCGTGGAGATCGGCCTCCTCGCCGTCGTCCTCGCCCGTGTCCGGCGCGATGCTCTCGCCGCGCAGAGACCGCGCCTGCGCGTCGGCGATGCGGCGCGCGGCGAGGGCGTGGCGGCTCGGCACGGTGCCGCCGGCCGGCTCGCCGCCGCGCTTGAGCGCCAAAAGCTCGGGATCGCCCCAGCGTTCGAGCAGGATCTGGAACGCCTCGTAGCGGGCGGCGTCGAAGGTGATGCGCTCGCCCATCATGTCCTTGTAGGGATGGGCCGGATGGATGCCGGCGCAGGGCACCCAGCCTTCGGGAACGGGCGTCGTGGCCGCATGCGTCCGGCCGCTCCGCAGAAGCTTCGGCAGGACATGGGTGTGCGGCCCCTCCGGGCTGGTGCCGCCGGGCGCCGGAATCGGCGCGTAGACCTCGACGCGGCCGATCCGGGCGAGGAAGACCCGGTGCGGGCTCATGGCGACGAGGCGCGGCCCGATCGGGTTGGCATGGTCGAAGAGCGGCAGCCCGACGCCGGAGCGCAGGCAGGCGATGGCATCGGGATCGCTCGCGCGCACGCAGGCATCCACCGCCAGCAGGTCGAGGCCGAGATCGAACAGGATGCCGGCGCGATCCTCCGGGCGGGCCGCCTCGCCGTCCGGGCCGAGTTCCGTCACCACCCTGCGCCGGCTCATGGCGCAGGCGGATTCCGGCAGGCAGAGCGCGATGGTCTGGTTCCAGCCCGAGGCGACGGCGGTCTCGTAGGCGACCGGACGTAGCTCGGGGGAAGGCGTCAGCGCGATGGCGCCGCGCGCCGTCGCCATGCCGAGACGGTCGTCCGGGAGGGCCAGGACCCCCTCGCCGGGATCGCGCATGAACTCGGCGATGGCGCCGAAGCTGCCGAGGCTCCAGGCCGTTCCGGGATCGGCGAGGGATGTCCGCAGAAGCTCCGCGACCGCGTCAGGACCGGTGGCTGCCCGCATCGTTCGTCTCCTCGGTGGCGTGCCCCGTGCGTCCCCAGGGCAGGATGTAGCGGGTTCCGTCGCCGGCCTGCCCGCGCTGGGCCGTGACACCGAAGACGGTCCCGAGCACGGTATCGGTCAAGGCGCGCTCGGGCCGGTCGTCGGCGATCACGCGGCCCCCGTTCAGCACGACGATCCGGTCGCAGAAGCGGGCCGCGAGCCCGAGATCGTGCAGGACGGCGACGACGCCGGCGCCGTCGCGCGCGACGGACCGCAGCAGCGTCATCGCGTCGATCTGATGGGCCGGGTCGAGGGCTGTGATCGGCTCGTCGGCGACGAGCCACTCCGCCTCGACGGCGAGCGCCCGCGCGAGCAGGACCCGCATGCGCTCCCCCGAGGACAGGGCCGGCACGAGCCGGTCCGCGAGATGGCCGACCTCCGTGCGGGCCATCGCCCGCTCCACGGCCGCCTCGTCGGCGCCGGACAGCCCGGCGAAGGCGCTGCGATGCGGCAGGCGCCCGAGCGCCACCACCTCGCGCACCGTCATCGGCCAGCCGACGCCCGCGCCCTGGAAGAAGCCGGCGATGCGGCGCGCCCGCTCGTCGCGGCCGATTCCGGCGAGCGGGCGGCCGTCGAGGAGCGCCTGCCCCTGGGTGGGGGCGAGCAGCGCCGCGAGGATCCGCAGCAGGCTGGTCTTGCCGGCGCCGTTGGGGCCGAGGAGGCCGACGAGAGCGCCCCGCTCCAGGGCGAGGCTCACCCCCGAGAGGACGGGCCGGGCGCCGAGCCGGAGCCCGGCATCGTGCAGCGCCAGGCTCATGCGCGCCGCCCTCCGCCGCGCAGCAGCAGCAGGATCAGGAAGGGCGCGCCGACGAGCGCCGTCACCACCCCGAGCTTCAGCTCGGGCCGCGTCGCCAGGAGCCTGACGGCGATGTCGGCGGCGAGCACCAGCGCGGCGCCGGCGAGCCCGCTCGGCAGGAGGACCGCGCCGGGCCGCGCCCCGACCAGCGGCCGCATCAGATGCGGGACCACGAGACCGACGAAGCCGATGGCGCCGCTGACAGCCACGCCGCTGCCGACCGCGAGGGCCGCCCCGGTGACGATGCGCAGCCGCGCCGAGACGAGATCGAACCCGAGGCTCTCGGCGGTGTCCTCGCCGAGGGCCAGCGCGTCGAGGGCCGGGGCCGTCGAGAGCATCATGAGCCAGCCGGCGGCCATGAGCGGCAGGCAGAGCCAGACATGGTCCATGCCGCGATCGGCGAGCGAGCCCATCAGCCAGAACACGATCTCCAGGGCCGCGTAGGGGTTCGGCGACAGGTTGAGGGCGAGGGCGGTGAGCGCTCCGGCGAGGCTCGACAGGCCGACCCCGGCGAGGATCAGCCCGAGGGTGCCGCTCCCGCGCGCGGCGAGCATGTTGAGGAGGAAGGCGGCGCCTGCCGCCCCCGCGATCCCGCCGAGCGGCAGCGCCAGGGTCAGCGAGACGGCGAACCCGCCATAGAAGACGATCACGGCGCCGAGGGCGGCGGCCGAGGAGATGCCCAGGATGCCCGGATCGGCGAGCGGGTTGCGGAGATACCCCTGCATCACCGCGCCGGTCAGGCCGAGACTGAACCCGACGAGCGCGCCGAGCAGCGCGCGCGGGATGCGCAGCTCCCACAGCACCAGCGCCGGCAGCGTCGCCCTCCCTGCGAGGAGATCGGCGAAGGCCGCCGGCAGGTCGAAGGGGGCGTAGCCCACGGCGACGGAGGCGAGCGTCAGGCCGACGACCAGCACCGCGAGACCGCCGACGATCGCCGGAGCGCCCGCCGCGCCGCCGGGACGGCGCTGCCTTGCGCGAGCGCGAGGGGGAGGCATGGGCGCGTTCATGGCACGGCCAAGCGGGCGCGGGCCGCCTCGGCGAGGCGCGCCGCGACCTCGGCCACCTGCGGGCCGGGGCAGGTCCAGAGCCGGTTCGGGATGGAGAGCGTGCGGCCCTGCCGGCGGAGCGCGTCGAGGACGGGATGGCGCAGCAGCGTGTCGGCCAGCGACGGCGTGCCCGGCTCGTCCTCGTCGAGGGCGATGAGGTCGGCATCCGAGAAGGCCGCCGCCTCGAGGGGAACCTGCCCGAGCCGGTCCTGTCCCAGCTCGGCGGCGACGTTGCTCAGGCCGGCGGCGCGGATCAGCGCGTCGCCGAGCCCGCCGGGCGCCACCGTGAAGGCGCTCGGGCGCAGCACCAGGACCCGCAGGGGCCGGGCCGGCCGGACGATGCGGGCGAGCCGCGCGTCGAGATCGGCGACGAGCGCCTCGCCGCGATCCGCGTGGCCGAGCGCCCCGGCCACCGTGCGGATCTGCGTGCGCACCCCGTCGAGATCGGCCGGCACGCCGAGCTCGAGCACGGGAAAGCCGACGCGCTTGAGCATGCCGACCGTCATCCGCGTGGTGAAGGCCCCCGCGACGACGAGATCGGGGCGCAGCGCCACGATCTCCTCCGACAGGCCGCGCGTGACGGGCAGGCCGGCGGCTTGCGCCGCCACGGTGGAGCCGCGCGGGTCGCGGGCGAGATGGGTCACGGCCATGACCTGCTCGCGGTCGGCGAGCCGCAGGATCAGCTCGTCCGCGCACAGGTTCAGGGAGACGACGCGCGCGGGCGCCCCGGCGGTGGCCGTGCAGGGGAAGGTCAGCGCGGCCAGGGCCGCGAGCGCGCGTCGCAGTCTCATCGCGCCCTCAGAACGAGGTCAGCCGGACGCCGCCATAGACGGCGAGCCCCGGCCCGAGGAAGCCGGTCGGGTTCTCGTAGCGGCGGTCGAACAGGTTATCGACCCGCCCGAACAGGCTCACGGTCCGGGTCACGTCGTAGTTCACCGCGAGGTTCACCAGGGTGAAGCCGGGGTTCTTGAGCCGCGCCACCGAGAAGTCGCGGTTGCCGTCGACGAAGTGGCCGAGCACGATCACCGTGCCGCTGAAGGTCAGGCCCGGCAGCGGGGTCCAGAGCGCCGTGGCGCTGCCCTTGTGGCGGGGACGGCGCAGCAGCTCCTGGTTGGTGATCTCGTTCTTCGTCACCGTGTTGGTATAGTCGACCCGGCCCGACAGGGTGTCGGTGAGCTTCACCGAGACGAAGGCCTCGGCGCCGTAGGATTCGGCCCGGCCGATGTTCTCGTTGGAGGTGAAGGTCGCGTTGGTGGCGATCAGGTTCCTGAAGTCGTTGCGGTAGTAGGTCGCGCCGACGAGGATTCGATCCCCCAGCGGCTGCTCGATGCCGGCATCGTAGCCGAGGCTCTCCTCCGGCTTCAGGTTCGGGTTGGCGAAGAAGTTGAAGGCCGGGAAGCTCTGGTAGAGCTGGCTCAGCGTCGGTGCCTTGAAGCCGGTGCCGACGCTGCCCTTGATGCGCGTGTCGGTGAAGGGAAGGATGTAGCTCGGCGCCACGCGGAAGGTGGTGGCCGGGCCGAACGCGTCGTTCTCGTCGTGGCGGATATTGGCGACGAGCGCCGCCCGCTCGAAGGGCGTGAGCTGTGCCTCCGCGTATCCCGCGGTGTTGCCGTTCTTCGCCTTGAGGTTGCCGCTGCCGAACGGGTTCGGATCGGCGGTGGACAGGCTCTCGTCGTCCCGCTGCGCGCCGAACAGCACGAGGTTGCCGGGGGAGAGCTGGTAGTCGCCGCGATACTCGTAGCGGGTGCGCTCGCCGAGCCCGGTGGTCGGCAGCGGGTTGAAGGGGTCGTAGGCGTTCGAGACCTGGCGGTTGAACAGGTTCGAGTAGTTGACCGCGAAGAGGTTGTGGAAGCCGGCGAACGGCGTCCACTCGGCCTCGTTGCGGGAGAAGACCTGCTGCACGTCGGCTTGGCCCCGCAGGCCGCCGATCGTGACGGGGAAGGTGTTGTAGTCGTCGGTCGAGATCAGTAGCTTCGAGTTGACGAAGCGCGTGATGGAGTTGACGCGGAAGCTGTCGGTGAACTGGTAGCCGAACCGCGCCGAGACGGTTTCGTTGTCGTAATAGTTCGGGTGGATCGCCGTGCCGGGCGCGAGCAGATAGCCGGGCGTCACCGGGGTCGCGGCGGCCCGCAGGTGCTGCACCGACACCGAATAATCGAACCCGTCCTGCGCGCCGCTGATCCGGCCGCTCTGGTTGAAGGTGCCGAACGAGCCGCCCTCGACCCGCAGGCTCGCCTTGGCTGGCCCTTCGCCGCGCTTCGTCGTGAAGGAGACCACGCCGCCGATGGCGTCCGAGCCGTAGAGCCCGCTCTGGGGCCCGCGCAGCACCTCGATGCGCGACAGATCCTCGGTCAGGAGCTGGCCGAAATCGAAGGAGCCGTTGGGATTCGAGGGATCGGTGGCGTCGATGCCGTCGATCAGCACCTTCACATGGTTCGAGTTCGCGCCTCGAATGAACACCGAGGTCTGGCCGCCGGGCCCGCCGGTCTGCACGACGTTGAGGCCGGGCACCTGCTGGAGCGCATCGGGAGCGGTGCGGCGCTGCTGGGCCTCCAGGGTCTCGGCGGTGAGCACGGTGACGCTCGATCCGGTGAGCGCGATCGGGGTCGGCACGCCTGTGGCGCTCACGGAAAGCTCGGAGAGCGAGACCGCCGCCGCGGTCCCGAGGGGCGTCGCCGCGAAGGGGGCCGCGCTCTGCTGCGCGAGAGCGGGACACGAGAGCAGCAGGCAGGTGCCCGCGCAGGACAGCGCCAGCGCTCGCGGGAGCGCGGATCGAGAGGGAGAAATCACGGACAACGAGCCTCGGGCAACGGCAGTGGCACGTCACCGCGAACGAGGCCGGACCACACGGGATGCACGACGGCAGCCGGGCGCTTCGACACCCGCCAGGACACCCCGCCCGACGCGTTTCGCGTGTGACCACGACTGACGGCAGGTCTCCTGGCTCGCGGGTCGCTGCCCTCTCACCGTCTTCCCGGACGAGGCTCGTCCAGTGACACGGGTGGCGGAGGGCTCGCCGCTTACAGTTGCGGGGGCAGCCGCGGCATCGGAGCAAAACCCCTCACCGCGTTCCCTTTTGATCCTCTCGCGAGGAACCGTCGCCCTCACGGTAGGAGGCGGCCGCCCCCCGAGTCAACGCGGCCGCCGCGATCCGGCGCGGATGTGCCCGAGCGGTCACATCCGGCGGGCGGTCCCGACGATCACCCTGCGCGACAGGCCGCGATCCGGTGATGGAGCCCGTTCTCGGAGAGCGACCGCACGAGGTCGGCCATGTCGGCGTCGACGGCGGCCGCGCTCTCGATCTGAGGGGTCATGGCCTCCTCCAGGGGCCCCGGCGGGACCGTTGCCTCCACCCTGCCGCCGCTCGCCAGCTCCGTTCAGCTGTCGTCGGCGGCCGTTCGAGGCGGGACACCGTTTCGTAGCCCGTCCCGGCCTTCGACCTCGGGCTGGTGGCGCGCGCGCTCGGCTCGGTGCCGTCCCGTGCCCCCCGGTCATCACCTTGCGGTGGATCAATGCGCCGCGCCCGGCCCGGTCCATCCTCGGCGCCGGACGGGAGCCGGCCGGATGGCGGGCTGTGCCGTCCGCTTCCCCGGAGGAGGCTTCCATGCCGGTCGACACGGGCGCGGGCGAGAGGCTTGCCCACGCGTGCCATCACAAGCGTCAGGCGGAGAGCTGCGGCGAGTGCGGCGCGCGGCTGGCCGGAATCTGTTCCGTGCTGACGCCGGCCGAACTCGGCGATCTGGAGGCGCTGAGCCAGCACCTCACCCTCGACAAGGGCCAGACCCTGTTCGGGCAGGACGAGCCGGCCTGTTCGGTCTTCAACGTCATCGAGGGGACGCTGCGCCTCGTCCGCCTGCTCCCGGACGGCCGGCGTCAGGTCATGGGCTTCGCGCTGCCGGGGGACTTCCTGGGCCTCGTCCCGCAGGTGCGCCACCCGGTCTCCGCCGAGGCGCTCGGCCCGGTGCGGACCTGCCGCTTCGGCCGCCAGGACTTCGCCGCCCTGGTCGAGTCGAAGCCCCATCTGCTCAGGAGCCTGTACGAGCGGGCCGGCTACGAGCTGGCGCTCGCGCAGGACCAGATGCTTCTCCTCGGGCGCCGCACGGCCGAGGAGAAGGTGGCGGCGTTCCTGCTGTCGCTGCGGGCCCGCTTCGCGCGTGCCGGGCACAGCTCCGTCACGGTCGAGCTGCCGATGGGCCGGCAGGACATGGCCGACCATCTCGGGCTGACCATGGAGACGGTGAGCCGGATGCTGTCCCGGCTCGACCGCGCCGATACCCTGCTGCTCGTGCCGGGGGGCGTGCGCCTACTCGACCTCGACCGGCTGGAAGCCCTCGCCGCCGGCTGAGGGCCCTCAGCTCTCCAGCGATTTCAGGTAGGCGATGATCGCCTCCGCCTCGTCCGGGTCGAACCTGAACTCTGGCATCGAGGGATGGCCCGTGCGGATGCCCTCGGTCAGCGCCTCCTCGAGATTCTCGACGGGATAGCGCTCGTGGAGGGTGCGGAAGGGAGGAGCCTGCCGCAGCGGGCTCGTCCCGGTCCTGCCGACGGCGTGGCAGCGGGCGCATTGCGCGCGCGTCAGCGTCCGGCCGCGCTCGACCTTCCTGTCCCAGGCGGCGGCCGGCGCGACATGGAGGAGAGGCAGGAGCGCCAGCGCTCCCGCCATGACCGTGAGGCGGCGCATCAATGGCTCATCAGGCAGCAGAAGGGGGACACTTGCAGGATGTCGCGCGTCACCCCGCCGAACAGCCATTCGTGCAGCCGGGAGCGGCCGTAGCCGCCCATCACCACGAGGTCCGCGTCCTGGCGGTTGGCGAAGCGCAGGATCTCCTCGGCGATCGCCCCCGCGGCGGCGTCGAGGAAGTGGGTGGTGACATGCGCGCCGTGGCGGGCCAGCAGCTCGGAGACCTCCTCGGCCCCCTCGAAGCGGGCGTCGGCGCCGGCGCTCACCACGAAGACCTGATCGGCGCGCGCGACGAACGGCAGGGCGGCGGTGACGGCGCGGCGCGACTCGGGCGCGTCCTTCCAGGCGACGACGATGCGCGCGGCCTTGAGCCGCTCCAGACCCGGCGGGGCCACCAGCACCGGCCGGCCGACCTCCATCAGCACCGTGCCGGGATCGGCGGCCATCTCCCTCGCCCCGCCCTCCGCCGGGTTGCGCCCGACGACGACGAGATCGGCGCCGCGCGCCTGCTGGACCAGGAAGGCTTCCGCCCCGGCCTCGGCCTGCCGCCAACCGGTCCGGGCGGCCGGGGCGACGTTGTGGTCGAAGATCTCCTTCGCCTGGTCGAGCTCGGCCGCGAGCTTGGCCCGCTCCTCGTCGTAGGCGGCCTGGGCCGCCTCGATGTTGTCGGCGGGGCCCGGTCCCGGAATCCGGCGGGCGGCGATGCCCGTGAGGGCCGCCTCGAACCGGTCGGCGAGATCGGCGGCGAGACGGACGCGGTGCGCGGCCGCCCGTCCCGAATCGACGGATACCATGATGCTGGCGATGGACATGGCGCGGCTCCTGTATCGATGAGGTCGAGGATGCCGGGACAGCTTCCCCGAACGGCGCGGCCCCGGCCTTGATCCAGCGCAATCGGAAGCCACGCGCGGCTCAGGCGAAGCAGCCCACCTGCAAGTCCTCGATCAGGTCCAGCAGGGCGTCCGGATGGTCGGGGTCCGTGCCGCCGGGCTCGTCGCCGCTCTCGGCGAGGGCGGCCTCCCACGCCCCGCCGCCCGGCCGGTGGCCGTCCGCGCGGTCGAGCGGAAGATCGAACCAGAGCGTTCCCCAGAGCGCGAGCCACGCGTCCGCCGGGGCGGGATGAGGATGTGGCATGGCCTGCGATCCCTTCGTTCAGACGGCCTGCGCCTCGAGCGCGCGGGAGACCTCGTCCTTGAGGTGCAGGCGCTCGCGGCGCAGCGTACGCTCGGTGGACTCCGAGACCGGCTCGATGCGCTCCTCCATGCGGTGAAGGGCGCGATTGACCGTATGGTAGCGCTCGACCAGGGCGGCGAAGCGCTGATCCGCCAGCTTGAGCGCCTGGATGCGCTCGGCCTGCGCCGGGAACTCCTCGGCGAGCTCGTGGGGGACGTGGGACATCGGGGCTCCTCTCCCTCGTGGCCGGGCCGCCGATCCGGCGGACCGCTCGCGCGGCCCGTCTCGATCCGGCGCCCGCGTGAGGGAGTGTCCGCCTTCGCGGGGAGCGCCTCCTTGATCCAGCGCAAGGAGGGCGAGACGGGGCCGTGTCCGCAAACGCGTCGGCCCGCGCGGGTGCCTGCGCGGGCCGTTCTCGGGATGCTGCCGGGATTCTCAGAACTTGTAGGTGATGCCGGCGCCCGCGATCCACGGATCGATGTCGACGCGGCCCCGGATCACGCCGGCGTTCAGCTTCACCTTGGTGTCGAGGAAGAGCTTCTTCACGTCGACGTTGAGGCCCCAGTGATCGTCGAGCATGTAGTCGAAGCCGGCCTGGAGGGCGGGCGCGACGCTGCTCGAGAGGCGGAAGCCGTTGAAGCCGCCGCGCTCCTTCTCGCCGAAGAAGACCGAGTAGTTCACGCCCGCGCCGACATACGGCTTGAAGCGGCCGAACCCGTCGAAATGGTATTGCAGGGTGAGCGTGGGCGGCAGGATCCAGGTCGTGCCGATGCGGGTGCCGGCCAGCGTCCCGGAGCCCTGGATGCCGTGCCGCGTCACGCCGAGGATCAGCTCGGCGGCGATGTTCTTGGTCAGGAAGTAGGAGATGTCGAGCTCGGGGATCGCCGAATCGGTGATGGCCACCCCCGCTCCCGTGAGCGGCCTGCCGGCGGCCGAGAGGCGCGCGCCCGGATCGGGCAGGACGCCGAGGGCGCGCACGCGCACCAGCCAGGGCGACCAGGTGGGCAGCGTCAGGTCCGGCGCCGGGGGCGCGGCCGGGGACGGGAGATCGGCCGAAAGGGCCGCTTGCGTGCCGAGGCCGAGCGCTGCTGCGGTGGCGATGGCGATGAGCTTTCTGGACATGGGTGCCGTTCGATCCGGAGTTTCGTGGAGGGAGGCCGCGGGAGCCGACCCGATCCATCAAGGCCCTCGACTTCCGGGCGTCCTTGATCGGGATCAAATTGCCGAGCTTGCTCGGACGGGGAGATTCCGACTGGTGCGGGCCGGCAACGATCCCCCTCAGCCGGCGAGCCGGCGCAGGGCGGCGGCGTCGCGCAGGACCACCGCGCGGCGGTTCGGCGGCAGCTCGATCAGCCCCTCCCGCTCGAGCTGGGTCACGGCCCGCGAGACGCTCTCGACGGTCAATCCGAGATGATCGGCGATGTCGGTGCGCGACATCGGCAGCTCGACGGCCCCGTTCCGGGCCTCCATGCGCTCGGCCAGGGCGAGCAGGAAGGTCGCGATGCGCTCCTTGGCCGACTTGCGGCCCAGCAGCATCATGTGGTCCTGCGCCCGCTCCAGGTTGCGCATCAGCGCCGCCACGATCTCGCGTGCCAGCACGCCGTCGCCGCCGGCCAGGGCGCGCGGCTCGCGCCGGTGGATGAGGAGCCGGGTCGCCGTCACCGCCTCGGCGCTGAAGCGGTGCTCCTCGCCCCCCTCCACGCCGAAGATCTCGCCCGGCAGGTGGAAGGCGTCGATCTGGCGGCGCCCGTCGGAGAGGAGCTTGTAGGTGCGCACCGCGCCCGAGAGGACCTTGTAGAACGAGACCGTCCGGTCGCCCTCGGCGAAGATCTCCTCGTCGGCCTCGTAGGAGCGGCGCTGGCCGGTCCGGGGCTCGGCGGCGGCGGCATGAGCCCCGTTCGGGACGACCGCCGAGAAGACGGCGGCGAGGCCGGCGGTGGCGAGGGCGGTCTGCATGGGAGCCTCCAGGGGTCTGAACCTGGCTCCCTGGCTAGGCCGTGCCGGAGGCGGGGAAAATTCCGGGTCTTCCCTTAAGGGGTTCTACGGAGGGGCCGTCAGGGGGACGCGGCGAGGGCGTCGTGGATGCCGTCGAGGAGCGAGCCGTCCTCGAACGGCTTCTCGACCACGCGGCGGAAGCCCGCATGGGCCGCGCGCCGCCGCAGGTCGCCCGACGAGCGGCCGGTGATGAGGATGGCGGGGAGATCGACCTTGCGCTCGCGCAGATGCCCGACGAGCTGGACCCCGTCCATGTCGGGCATCCGGTAGTCCACGACGAGGCAGCCCGTGAGGGGCAGCGCGGCATCGCCCAGCAGATGCGCGCCGTTCTCGTAGAGGCGCACGTCGAGCCCCTCGAGCTCGAGCGCGAATTTCAGGGATTGGCGGACGGCCTCGTCGTCGTCGACGACGAGCACCGGTCCCGTGTGCTTCGTCATGGGGGCGCCCGATCGTTGCGTCGGCATCGACTAGACCCGACGCGCGGGCGCCGCCTTGATGTGCCTCAAGCGCCGCGCCCGCAAGCCCGGCCGTCAGCCCAGGGCGAGGACCGGTTCCGCCTCGCGCACGCCCTGCGCGGGAAGGCCGCCCTCGGCCGAGACGTCGCGCAGCGAGACCATTCCGACGACCGACTCTCCCCGCGTCACCGGCAGGTGGCGGAATCCGCCCTCCAGCATGATCCTCAGCGCCTCCGAGGCGGGGGTATGCGCCGGGACCGTGCGCGGCTGGCGCGTCATCACCTCCCGCACCAGGGTCAGCATCGGGTCGTGATGGCCGGCGATGACGCGGACGCTGATGTCGCGCTCGCTCAGGATGCCGGTGAGCCGCATGCCGTCGAAGACCGCGAGGGCGCCGACGCGGTGCTCGCGCATGCGGTGGCAGGCCGCCGCCACGGTGGAGGAGCCGGTCACGCTGCGCAGCGGTCGGTCGGCGAGAAGGTCCTGGACGGCGGGGGATGACATGCGAGCCTCCGAAGAGACGGGACGACCGGCTATACGGCCGCCCCGGCACGACATGCGTAGACCGTCCCGCATGAGCGGCGTTGATCTGGATCAAGGCGGTCCGTGGGCGTCGCGCGCCTTTTTCCAGCCCCGACGAAGAAGCGGACCCGCCATGAACGCCCCCCTCCCCGCCGCCGCCTTTCCCACCTCCGCCGCCCCGGATCGGCTCCTGACCCCGGATGAGCTAGAGGCGGCTTTGCGCGGGATCGGGGCGCGGCGCTACCACAACCTGCACCCGTTCCACCGGCTGCTGCACGACGGCAAGCTGAGCAAGGATCAGGTCCGGGCCTGGGCGCTGAACCGCTACTACTACCAGGCGATGATCCCGGTGAAGGACGCCGCCGTGCTGGCGCGGATGGAGGACGCGTCGCTGCGCCGTGTCTGGCGCCAGCGCATCGTGGACCATGACGGCGACGCGCCCGGCGACGGCGGCATCGAGCGCTGGCTGAAGCTCGCCGAGGGCGTCGGCTTCGAACGCGACTACGTGCTGTCCACGAAGGGCATCCTGTCGGCGACGAAGTTCTCCGTGGAGGCTTACGTGCATTTCGTGAAGGAGCGCTCGCTGCTCGAGGCGATCGCGTCCTCGCTGACGGAGATGTTCTCGCCGACGATCATCTCGGAGCGGGTGGCGGGGATGCTGAAGAACTACGACTTCATCACCAAGGA
This sequence comes from Methylobacterium endophyticum, assembly GCF_050591105.1. Lineage (NCBI taxonomy): Bacteria > Pseudomonadati > Pseudomonadota > Alphaproteobacteria > Hyphomicrobiales > Methylobacteriaceae > Methylobacterium > Methylobacterium endophyticum. Next base: position 57,741 of record NZ_JBNHES010000005.1, on the reverse strand, counting down.
GACGCTCGCCTATTTCGACAAGCGCCTGACCCAGGCCCCGCGCGACGCGGACTTCGCCCTCGACTACGTCAAGCGGCACGCGGTGACGCCCGCGCTCCAGCGGCAGGCGATGGAGGCCCTGACCTTCAAGTGCACCGTGCTGTGGACGCAGCTCGACGCGCTCTACTTCGCCTATGTCGCCCCCGGCATGGTCCCCCCAGACGCGTGGACGCCTGGACAGGGGCTCGCCTGAGCGGCGGCGGCGTTCAGCGCCGGCCCACCGTCAGGGCCATGCGGATGAGTTCGGAGAGGCTGCCGGCCTGCATCTTGGACATGACGTTGGCCCGGTAGATCTCCACCGTCCGCGGGCTGATGCCCAGGTCGAGGCCGATCGCCTTGTTGGCCTTGCCGGCGACGAGCCCCTCGAGCACCTGCCGCTCGCGTTCGGAGAGCCCGGCGATCCGCGCGCGGGCGGCGTTCGCCTCGCCGGCCAGCGCCGCGTCCCGCCCCAGCCGGTTCAGCGCGGCGCGCACGCTCGACAGCAGGACCTCGTCGTCGAAGGGCTTCTCGATGAAGTCGACGGCGCCGGCCTTCATCGCCTCGACCGCCATCGGCACGTCGGCATGCCCCGTCATGACGATGACGGGGGGCATGTCGCCCCGCTCCTTCAGCCGGCGCAGGAGCGCGATCCCGTCGATCTCGGGCATGCGCACGTCCGTCACCACGCAGCCGACTGGGCCGTCGAGAGCGGCCAGGAAGGCGCTCGCCGATTCGTGCACGCGGACCGCCAGCCCGTCGGTGGCGAGCAGGAAGGCGAGCGATTGGCGCACCGCCATGTCGTCGTCCACCACATGCACGAGGGCGTCACTCGACATCGGCCAACTCCCGTCCGTCGAAGGTGCGCAGGGTGAAGCGGAACACTGTCCCTCCCCCGGCCCCGCGCTCGACCCAGATCTTGCCCCCATGCGCCTCGACGATGGTGCGGCAGATCGAGAGGCCGACGCCCATCCCGTGGGGCTTGGTGGTCACGAAGGGCTGGAAGAGCTGCTCGGCGATCTCGGGCGCGATGCCCGTCCCGGTGTCGCGGACGCTCACCTCCGCCGCCCTCTCCGCCGGCACCGCCCGCGTGGCGACGACGAGCTCGCGCAGCGGCATGTCCTGCATGGCCTCGATGGCGTTGCGGATCAGGTTGAGCAGCACCTGCTGCACCTGGATCCGGTCGGCAAGCACCAGGGGCGCGTCCGGGGCGAGGTCGAAGCGCACGCGCACGCCCTTCTCCTTGGCGCCGACGAGGGCCAGCGCGCTCGCCTCCTCGATGAGCTTGGGCAGGTTCTCGATGTGCCGCTCGCTCTCCCCGCGCGACACGAACTCGCGCAGGTGACGGATGACCTGTCCGGCCCGCAGCGCCTGCTCGGCGGCCTGGTTGACGGCGTCGGAGAGCAGCGGCACCTCCGGGCCCTCCATGCGGCCGAGGATGCGCCGGCAGCCCTTGAGGTAGCTCGCGATCGCGGTTAGCGGCTGGTTGATCTCGTGCGCGAGGGTCGAGGCCATCTCGCCGAGGGCGGTGAAGCGGGACATGTGCACCAGCTCGGATTGCAGCTCCTGCAAGCGCGTCTCGGTCTGGTTCCGCTCGGTCAGGTCGCGGATGAAGCCGGTGAAGTAGCGCACGCCGCCGGATCGCATCTCCCCGACCGACAGCTCCATCGGGAAGGTCGAGCCGTCCTTGCGCTGGCCGACCACGACCCGGCCGATGCCGATGATGCGCCGCTGCCCCGTCGCGAGGTAGCGGGCCATGTAGGCGTCGTGCTGGGTGCGGTAGGGCTCGGGCATCAGCAGGCTGACGTTGCGGCCCACCACCTCCTCCGGCGCGAAGCCGAACTGGCGCACGGCGGCGGCGCTGAAGGACTGGATGCGGGCCTGCTCGTCGATCACCACCATGGCGTCGGGCACGGTCTCCAGGATCGAGCGCAGATGCGCCTCGCTGGCCCGCAACGCCTCCGCGGCGGCGGCAGGCTCGGAGACCCCCCGGACGAGCTCGGCGTAGCCGACCACCTCGCCGCCGGCGCCGCGCTGCGGGACGAGCACCACGCTCGCCCGGTAGGGCGTGCCGCGCGCGTCGAGGCGCGTCTCCTCCCCCTCGTAGCGTCCGGTCCGGCGCGCCGTGGCCAGGATATGCTCGGGCTTGCCGGCCTCCCGATCCTCGGGGGTGAAGAACACCGAGACGGGCTTGCCCAGGAGGTCCGCCTCGCGCCAGCCGCCGTCCCGCTCGGGGGCCGCGTACCAGCCGGTGACGCGCCCCTCGCGATCGAGCGTGGCAAAGGCGATCTCGGGTGCGGGCCCGAACGGCGGTTCCCGAGCCTCGGCGGAGCCTGGATCAGGCGTCTCTCCGACCAGGGCGACGGGGTTCACAGGGTTCTCCGGGCGGGTTGCGCGCGCCGGACGGTAGTCCATTCCGGCCCGCGGCATCAATCGCGCGGGCGGCATGCGGCCCTTGCGGGGTTCTCTCAGGCCGCGCGGCTATGCACCGCCCCGGAGGTTCCCAGATAGGCGTCGAAGGCCGACGCGACCGTCCGGATGAACATGCGCGCCTCATCCGGCACGCGCAGCACCGGGCCCTCGCGCCGGACCAGGCCGTCGGCGACGAGGCTCTCCAGGCGCGGCAGGGCGGCGAGCAGCGTCAGCGGGTCCCGGCCGTGGTGGCGGCAGATCCGCCCGACATCGACGGCGAAGTCGCACATGATCCGCTCGATCAGCTCGGCCCGGAGGCGGTCCTCCGGCGTCAGCGCGTATCCCTTGCACGCGGCGAGCGCGCCGGCGCCGATGCGCTGCGCGTAGTCCCGCAGGGCCGGCGCGTTCTGGACGAACCCCTGCGGCAGCCGGCCGATGGAGGAGGCGCCGAGGCCGATCAGCACCTCGCTCTCGTCGGTGGTGTAGCCCTGGAAGTTCCGCCGCAGCCGCCCTTGCCTCTGCGCGACCGCCATCGGATCGCCCGGCAGGGCGTAGTGGTCGAGGCCGATCCGCCGATAGCCGGCCCGCGCGAGCGTGTCGGCGATGGCGTCCGCCTGGGCCTGCCGGGCGCTCCCGTCCGGCAGCGTGTCGGCGTCGATATGGCGCTGGTGCTTCTTGAAGGCGGGCACATGGGCGTATCCGAACACGGCGAAGCGGTCGGGACGCAGCTCCAGGCAGCGCAGGACCGTGTCGACGCAGGCGGCGACGGTCTGGTGCGGCAGACCGTAGATCAGGTCGAGATTGATCCCCCGCACGCCGGCCGCCCTGAGGGCCGCCGCCGCCGAGGCGGTCGCCTCGAAGCCCTGCCGGCGGCGGATCGCCTCCTGGACGACGGGATCGAAGCTCTGGACCCCGAGGCTCGCGCGATTCACGCCGACCCGGCCGAGGGCGGCCGCCATCTCGGGGACGAGGGTGCGCGGGTCGATCTCGACGGCGATCTCGGCGGCCGGATCGACGGGAAAGCGCGCCCGCAGCGCCGCGATCAGGCCCGCGAAGTCCGCCGGGGTCATGACCGTGGGGGTGCCGCCGCCGAAATGGATGTGCCGTACCGGCGGCGGCGCGTCGAGACGGGCCGCGACGAGGTCGATCTCCTGCCGCAGCAGCGCGACGTAATCGGCGATCGGCCCGTCGTGCCGGGTGATGCTGGTGTGGCAGCCGCAATACCAGCACATCGCGCGGCAGAACGGGACATGCAGGTAGAGCGAGGCGGCGGCCCCCGCCGGAAGGTCCCGCAGCCAGTCCGCGTAGGTGGCGGCCCCGACGCCGGCCGTGAAATGCGGGCTCGGCGGATAGCTCGTGTAGCGGGGCAGACGCTCGTCGCCGTAGCGCGCCCTCAGGTCCTCCCGCATGCCGCCCTCCTCGTTCCCGGTCGGGCCCCGACCGGTCCCGAGGGGCAGCGGTAAGGTCCCCTCGCCCCGCCTTCCTTGATGTGGCGCAAGCGGCGGGACCGTCTTCCGGCGGGGCGCGGTCAGTCGTCGTCGAGGGCGCGGTATTCGGCGCCCTCGATGTCCTCGTACTGGCCGCTGCCGAGCGCCCACAGGAAGGCGAACAGGCCGAGCGTGCCGAGCGCGAGAGCGAGGGGGATGACGAGGAGCAGGACGTTCACGGGCGGGCTCCGGCGATCCGGGCGGCGGCCGGCCCCGGCGTCCCGGCCTCCCCGGAGGCGGCGGGGCGCGGTCCGCCGGAACGGGCCCGCAGCGCGTTGAGCGTGACGACGACGGACGAGCCGGACATCGCCAGCGCCGCGATCAGCGGCGTCAGCAGCCCGGCCGCCGCCAGCGGAACCGCGACGACGTTGTAGGCGGCCGAGAACCAGAGGTTCTGCATCATGAGGCGCCGCGCCCGCCGCCCGGCCGCGAGCACGGCGAGGACCGGGGCGAGGCCGCGCCCGAGGAACAGGGCGTCGGCGGCCGCCTGGCTGACATGCGCGGCGCTCACCGGCGAGAGCGAGGCATGGGCGGCGGCGAGCGCGGGGGCGTCGTTGAGGCCGTCGCCGACCATCAGCACGCGCCGGCCCTGCCGCTGGAGGGCCTCGATCCGGGCGATCTTGTCGGAGGGGGTCAGCCCGGCCTCCCAGTCCGCCACCCCGAGCCGGGCGGCGACGGCCTCGACGGCGGATGCCCGGTCGCCGGAGAGGATGAGAACGCGCCGGCCCGACGCCCGCAGGGCCTCGATCACCTCCGGGGCGTCGGCGCGCAGCGCCTGGCGCACGGGGAAGGCCACCGGCGCGTCGCCCTCCGCCCGGAAGCAGATCACCGAGGCGTCGGGATGGGCGGCGAGCGCTGCGGTGGCCTCCGCCTCCGCCTCGCAGAAGCGGGGGGAGCCGAGACGCAGCGCGACCCCGTCGACGAGGGCGCGCACGCCGAGCCCCGCCGCCTCCTGCGCGCCGGGAAACGGGCCCGCGCCCTCCGCCGCCCCCACCAGCGCCGTCGCCATCGGGTGCCGGCTGGACAGGGCGAGCCGCGCCGCCAGCGCCAGGACGCGCGGGTCGTGGCCCGCCTCCGCCAGCGCCGGGATCGGCAGGGTCAGGGTGCCGGTCTTGTCGAAGGCGATGGTGTCGATCTCGGCGAAGCGCTCCAGGGCCGTGCCGTCGTTCAGCAGGACGCCCTCGCGGAACAGGGCGCCGGCCGCCACCACCTGCACGGCCGGGATGGCGAGGCCGAGCGCGCAGGGGCAGGTCACGATCAGGACAGCGACGGCGTCGAGAAGCGCCGCGTGCCAGCCGGCGCCCGCCGCGAGCCATCCGGCCAGGGTCAGCGCCGCCGCCGCGTGGACCAGCGGGACGTAGAGGCGCGTCGCCTTGTCGGCGAGGACGAGGCTGCGCGAGCGGGCCTCCAGCGCGCGGCGCATCAGCCCTTCCACCTCGTCGAGCAGGCTGGCGCCCGGCGCCGTGGCGATCCGCACGGTGAGGGCGCCGCTGCCGTTGAGCGCCCCGGCGAAGACCCGGTCGCCGCCCCGGACGGAGACGGCGGCGGTCTCTCCGGTGACGAGGCTCTGGTCGAGATCGGAGGCGCCGTGCTCGACCACGCCGTCCGCCGGCACCCGCTCGCCGGGCCGCACGAGGATGCGGACCCCCGGCGCGAGCTCCGCCACCGGCACCTCGCGCAGGGTTCCGGCCGCGTCGACCAGGGTCGCGCTCTCGGCGCGCAGCGCGGCGAGGTTCTCCGCGAAGGCGCGCGTGCGTCGGCGCATCGCCTGATCGAGGACGCGCCCGATCAGGAGGAAGAACAGCAGCATCACGGCGCCGTCGAAATAGGCGTGGGGGGCGCCCGAGAGGGTCTCGATCACGGACATCGCCAGGGTCAGCACGACGCCGAGCGTGATCGGGAAGTCCATCGTCACCCGGCCCGCCCGCAGGCCGCGGAAGGCGCCCTCGTAGAAGGGGCGCCCGGCATAGGCGGCGGCCGGCAGCGCGATCACCGCCTGGATCCAGTGGAAGAGGTCGCGGTTCTCCGGCGTCATGTCCGAGATGTTGCCGGCCCAGACCGAGATCGCGAGGAGCATCACGTTCATGGAGGCGAAGCCGGCCACGGCGAGGGCCCGGATCAGGCGCTGCGTCTCCGCCGTCTCCGCGTCGTTCGGGCGGGCGGGGTTGAAGGGATGCGCCTCGAAGCCGAGCCCCTTCAGGGCGGCGATCACCGCGCCGATCTCCGCCTCGGCCCCCGGTTTCCAGGTCACGGCGAGGCGCCGGTCGGAAAAGTTGAGACGGGCGGCCGCCAATCCGGGAAGGTCGGCGAGCCCCCGCTCGATGGTGCTCATGCAGCCCGCGCAGCGCACGCCCTCGACGGCGAACTCGGCGCGCGTCGCGCCGTCCGCCCCGCGCGACAGGAAGGCGGCGTAGTCGCGCGCCAGCGAGGGCCGGGTGTTCGCCTCGCTCCAGGAGGCATGGGCCTCGACATAGGCGAGCGCCGTATCGGTGCAGCACATCGGCGTTGTCCGCTCAGCCCTATCCCGCGCTCAGCCCAGGATCACCCGGTGCCTTCGCCGGAACGCGACGCCGTCCCCCTCCAGCACCTCCACGACCAGCTCCCATTGCCCCGCCGCCACCGCCGGGAGCCGGGCCGCGTAGAGGCCGGGCGCGGTCTCGGCGACGGCGACCGCGAGGTCCGCGCGCTTGTCGACGGGCCGCTCCAGGCGCACCCGCAGGGTCCTGCCGGCGAGCGGGCCCGCATCGGCGTCCCGCGCCGTGACGGTCACGCGCGCGCCGCCCTGCCCGTCGCGCGCGACGGTGCCGTCGAGGGACCAGCCCCGCGCGTCCTGCGCCCGCGCCCGCTTCAGCTCCGCGTTGTAGCGCTGGCTCGCCTGGTAGGAGGACGGGGATTCGAGCCCGGACCAGGTGCCGAAGGCCGACGTGACCAGCACCGCGTCGGCGCCGGCGATGATGCCGAAGAAGGCGGCGAGGATCGCGAACACCTTGCGCCCGGTGAGGCGCGGGGCGGCGGCGGGCAGGGTCACGGGCATGGTCACGGCGCCTTGAAGGTGTCCTGGGCGTGGGCCGTCTCGCCCGTCGCCGGATCGGTGATGCGGAAGGTGAGCGGCACGGAGCGGTCCGGGCGCGTATCCGCCGGGGCGAACACGAGGACGCGGAACTCCTGCGTCGAATCGGAGGGAACCGGCATGTCCTCCGGCGTGCCGCCGACGACCTCGACCCGCGATTCGGGCAGGCCCTCGACGGCGAGCGCGAAGCGCCGCTCTCCCGGCCGCTTGTTGATGAGCCGGACCGTGTAGCCGTTGCGGACCGAGCCGTCCGAGAGCGTCACGAAGAGCGGCTGGCGGTCGTGCAGCACGCTCAGGGAGACGAAGCTGCGGGTCGCCAGGCCGTAGAGCATGATCCCGCCGACGGTGGCGACGAGGATGCCGTACAGCACGGTCCTCGCCCGCAGGATCCGGCTCACCGGCGGGCCGCCGGCCGCCCGGCTCCGGCGGTTGGCCTCGGTATCGTACCCGATCAAGGACTTGGGACGCCCGAGCTTGCCCATGACGGTGTCGCAGGCGTCGACGCACAGGCCGCATTGGATGCAGTCCATCTGCAAGCCGTCGCGGATGTCGATGCCGGCCGGGCAGGCCGTGACGCAGGCGAAGCAGTCCACGCAGTCGCCGGCGGGCTGGCCGGCGGCGCGCAGCAGCGCGGTGCGCTTGGCCGAGACGCGCGGCTCGCCGCGATCGTCGCGGTAGAGGATGTTGAGCGAGTGCTCGTCGGTGAGCGAGCCCTGGATGCGCGGCCAGGGGCACATGTAGGTGCAGACCTGCTCGCGCATGTGGCCCGCCAGCAGGTAGGTGGTCGCCGTCAGCGTCAGGATGGCGACATAGGCGACGGCCGGGGCCTGGAAGGTCGCGAGCCGCGTCACCAGGGTGGGCGCGTCGGCGAAGTAGAGCACCCAGGCGCCCCCGGTCCACCAGGCGATGAGCAGCCAGATGGCATGCTTCATCGTGCGCAGCGCGAGCTTCTCGATCGACCAGGGCGCGGCGTCGAGCTTCAGCCGTTCGCGCCGGTCGCCCTCCACCAGCCGCTCGACGGCGAGGAACAGGTCGGTCCAGACGGTCTGCGGGCAGAGGTAGCCGCACCAGACCCGGCCCGCGACGGCGTTCATCAGGAAGAGGATGAAGGCCGCCAGGATCAGCAGGCCCATCACGTAGGTGACGTCCTGCGGCCAGAGCTCGATGGAGAAGAAGTAGAACCGGCCCCGGTCGAGATCGAGCAGCACCGCCTGCGAGGGCTCGCCGGGCCCGCGCTGCCAGCGGAGGAAGGGCACGAGGTAGTAGACGCTCAGCGTGACCGCGAGCAGGATCCACTTGATCGTGCGGAAGGTGCCGCGGACGGCCTGGGGCTGGATCTTGCGCCGCGCGGCGTAGAGCGAGCCGGTCTCGGCCGGGATGGCCTTGCGCGTCGCGGCGGCGCCGAACTTCTTGGCGCGCCCCGGCGGTGTCGGGCGGGGCGCGGCGGCGGCGACGCTGTCGGTCGGTTCGGCAAGGGGCATCGGTACGGGTCCCGTCCGGCTGCGGGCCGGTGCCGCCGTCGTTAGAGGGGGCGGCGGCCGGCTGCCTTGATCTCGCGCAACCGGCGCCCGCCGGCCGTCTGGCCGGCGGGGTCTTCGGCCTGTTTCCGGCTATTTGCCGCCGCCGAGGCTGTGCACGTAGACCGCGAGCGACTTGATGGTCGCCGGATCGAGGCGGTTCTCCCAGGCGGGCATCACGCCCCTGCGCCCGTTCGTCACCGTGGCGACGACCTGTTCCGGCGCAGAGCCGTAGAGCCAGATCGGATCGGTGAGGTTCGGCGCGCCCATCTCGGGATTGCCCTTGGCGGCCTCCCCGTGGCAGGCGGCGCAGTTGCCGGCGAAGACCTCGGCGCCCTTCTCGGTGCTCGCTCCGGCCACGCCCGCCTTGCCCGAGAGCGAGAGCACGTAGCTCGCCACCGCCTCGACCTCGTCGCGCTTGAGGATGCCGTCGCGTCCGAAGGCGGGCATGTCGCCGACATGCGCCTCGCCGTTGCCGGAGCGGGCACCGTAACGGATGGTCTTCTCGATCTCCTCGGCCGTCCCGCCCCAGAGCCAGTCGTCGTCCTGGAGGTTGGGATAGCCGATCCGGCCGGTGGCGGAGCTGCCGTGGCAGGCGGCGCAGTTGTCGCCGAACGCGGCCTTGCCGGTGGCGAGCGCCAGGCGCAGCAGCGCCGGATCGGCGCGGATCTCCGCGACCGAGGCGCTGGCGAGCTGCGCCTGTCCGCGCGCGGCGCGCTCCCGGCGCACCGTCTCGACCTCGCCGAGCACCGTGGCGCGCTGTGAGTAGCCGAGCACGCCGGAGGTGTAGCCGCTCACGAGCGGCCAGGCCGGATACGCGATCCAGTAGCCGAAGGCCCAGACGATGGTCGCGTAGAGGCCGTAGAGCCACCAGCGCGGCAGGGGATTGTTGTACTCGGCGATGCCGTCCCAGTCGTGCCCGGTCGTCTCCGGGCTGGCGGGGGGCTTGCCGGGGTTCGCTGCGTCGGCCACGGCGGTCAGTCCTCGATCAGGGGAAGGTGGGCGGCCGCGTCGAACCGGGCACGGTTGCGCGGCCAGAAGGCGTACAGGGCGACGCCGGCGAAGATGCCGACGAAGTAGAGAAGACCCGTGGTCTGCGCGAAGGCGGCGGCGGATTCGTAGGTCATGGCCCTCACCTGAGGTTCTTCTTGTCTTCGTAGAGCTTGAAGTCGACCATGGTGCCCAAGACTTGCAGGTAGGCGATCAGGGCGTCGATCTCGGCGGCCCTGGCCTTGTCCCCTCCGAAGTCGCGCACGTTGGCGCCGGGATAGCGGCGTTGCAGGTCGGCGGCGCCGGGGCCGTCCGGGTCGAGCTGCGCCTTCAGGTCGCCGCGCGCCGAGGCCACCATCTCGTCCGAATAGGGGACGCCGAGGGCGCGGTTGGCCTTGAGGTCCTCGGCGATGGCGTCGGCGTCGAGCGGCCGCTCGAGGAAGGCGTAGGCCGGCATGATCGAGGTCGGGACCACGGAGCGCGGGTCCTTCAGGTGCTCGCGGTGCCACTGGTCCGAATACTTGCCGCCGACGCGGGCGAGGTCGGGGCCAGTGCGCTTCGATCCCCACTGGAAGGGGTGGTCGTACATGCTCTCCGCCGCCAGCGAGAAATGGCCGTAGCGCTCGATCTCGTCGCGCATCGGACGGATCATCTGGCTATGGCAGAGGTAGCAGCCCTCGCGGATGTAGATGTTGCGCCCGGCGAGCTCGAGGGGCGTGTAGGGGCGGACGCCCTCGACCTTCTCGACGGTGCTCTTCAGGTAGAACAGCGGCGTGATCTCGACGAGGCCGCCGATGGCCACGACGATGAGCGCGCCGATGAGCAGGAGGATGGAGTTCTTCTCGAGGATCTCGTGCCTCTTCCAGAGGCCGGGCTGCGCGGTGGCCATGACAGTGGTCCGTGATGCGGGAGTTTCGCGGGGGCGCGGGGCCGCCGGACGGCGGCCCCGAGGCGGGGATTCACTCGGCGGGCGCGAGGCCGGCGGCGTCGGGGCGCGTGCCGCCCGGCGTCAGGGGCTCGCTCTCGGCGGAGGTCTTGCCCGCGATGGTCATGGCGAGGTTGTAAGCCATGATCAGGCCGCCGATCAGGAACAGCACCCCGCCGAGCGCCCGGACCAGGTAGTAGGGCTGCATCGCCTCCACGGTCTCGACGAAGGAGTATTCGAGGAAGCCGAGGGCATTGTAGGCGCGCCACATCAGGCCCTGCATGATGCCGGCGACCCACATCGAGCTGATGTACAGCACGATGCCGAGGGTCGAGACCCAGAAGTGCCACTCGACGAGCTTCAGCGAATAGAGCTCGCGCCGGTTCCACAGCCAGGGGACGAGGCAGTACAGGGCGCCAAAGGAGATGTAGGCGACCCAGCCGAGCGCGCCCGAATGGACGTGGCCGATGGTCCAGTCCGTGTAGTGCGAGAGCGCGTTGACGGCCTTGATGGACATCATCGGCCCCTCGAAGGTGGCCATGCCGTAGAAGGCCAGCGACACCACCATGAAGCGCAGCACCGGATCGGTGCGGAGCTTGTCCCAGGCTCCCGACAGCGTCATCAGGCCGTTGATCATGCCGCCCCAGGAGGGCATCCACAGCATGATCGAGAAGGTCATGCCCAGGGTCTGCGCCCAGTCCGGCAGGGCGGTGTAGTGCAGGTGGTGCGGGCCTGCCCAGATATACATGAAGATCAGCGCCCAGAAGTGGATGATCGACAGGCGGTACGAGTAGATCGGCCGCTCGGCGCGCTTCGGGACGAAGTAGTACATGATCGCCAGGAAGCCGGCGGTGAGGAAGAAGCCCACCGCGTTGTGGCCGTACCACCACTGGATCAGGGCATCCTGCACGCCCGCGAACATCGGGTAGGATTTCGAGCCGAAGATCGTGACCGGCATCGCCAGGTTGTTGACGATGTGCAGCATCGCGATCGTCACGATGAAGGCCAGGTAGAACCAGTTCGCGACGAAGATGTGCGGCTCCTTGCGCTTCCACAGGGTCGCGAGGAAGACGAGCAGGTAGACCACCCACACGATGGTCAGCCACAGGTCGGCGTACCATTCGGGCTCGGCGTATTCCTTCGACTGGGTCACGCCCATGAGGTAGCCGGTGCCGGCCACGACGATGAACAGGTTGTAGCCGAGCACCACGAACCACGGCGCCAGATCGCCCGCGAGCCGCGCCCGGCTGGTGCGCTGCACCACGTAGAGCGAGGTCCCGATCAGGACGTTGCCGCCGAAGGCGAAGATCACCGCCGAGGTGTGCAGCGGCCGCAGGCGGCCGAAGGTGGTGTATTCGAGGCCGAGATTGAGCGACGGCGCCCAGAGCTGGAAGGCGATGATGCAGCCGACGAGGAAGCCGGCGATGCCCCAGCCCATGGCCGCGACGGTCGCGAACTTCACGGGCCCGAGATTGTAGTTCGGGCGGCCGTCGATCTCCTGCGGCGTCGGCGCGGCCGGCCGCTTCTCGTAGCGCTTCAGGATGGCGGCGGCGCCGGCGATGCCGGCGATGGCGAACAGCGCCATGTGGATGCCGAACGGCGCGTCCACCGCCCGCGAGGATGCGAGGGCGCACAGGAACGCCCCGACCAGGCAGGAGAGGCTCAGCCCCACCTCCCCTTCTGTCATGTATTTGGGAACGGGTATCGCGGCCATGCTCGTCGACGCGCCTCGGGAGGAAGTATCCCGTTGCGCTTAGGGAGCCGGCCGGCCCGCAGCCTTGATTTGCATCAAGCGGGGCCGTCCGGGCTCCCGCTTCAGGCGGCGAGCCCCATGAAGCCGTGCATCGGCGCCGGGTCGGCGCGCAGGTCGGCGGCCCGTCCCTCGTAGACGACGTGGCCGTTGTTGAAGCCGTAGACCCGGTCGGCGAAGCTCAGCACCGCCGCGACGTCCTGCTCCACCACGACGATGGTGCGCCCTTCCCCGGCGAGCCGCTTCGTCAGGGCGACGAGATCCCGCACGATCAGCGGCGCCAGCCCCTCGAAGGGCTCGTCGAGCAGGATGATGCGCGGGTCGCGGATCAGGGCGCGGGCGATCGACAGCATCTGCTGCTCGCCCCCCGAGAGCGTGCGCGCCCGCGAGAGGCGCCGCTCCTTGAGGCGGGGAAACACCTCCCAGATCCGGTCGAGGGACCAGGGCTTGGGGGCGGTCAGCCGGGCGACGCGCAGGTTCTCCTCGACGGTGAGCCCGCCGAACACGGCGCGCTCCTCCGGCACGAGCTGCATGCCGACCCGCGCGATCCTGGCCGGCGGCAGGCCGTGGATCGGCTTGCCGTCGAGGCGGATGGCGCCGCTTCGAGGCTTGAGCACGCCCATGACGGTGCGCAGGGTCGTGGTCTTGCCGGCGCCGTTGCGCCCGAGCAGGGCCACGACCTCGTTCTCCTCGACCCGCAGGGACACGTCGAACAGGACGTGGGAGTCCCCGTAGAGGGTGTTGACGCCCTCGACCTCAAGCAGGCTCATGCACGCTCTCCCCCAGGCAGGCGCCGTCTTCCTTGGCCGCGCCGAGATAGGCTTTCTGGACCGCCGGATCGCGGCGCACCGTCCCGGCGGGTCCGTCGGCGAGGAGGCGGCCCTCGCTCAGCACGGTGATGCGCTCGGCGAGCCCGAACACCGCGTCGAGATCGTGCTCCACGAGGAGGACGGTGCAGGCTCGGGCGATGCGCCGGATCAGGGCGCAGGTCGCGGTGCGCTCCGACAGGCTCATGCCGGCGAGCGGTTCGTCGAGGAGGAGCACGTTGGGGCTGGTGGCGAGCGCCATGCCGATCTCCAGGCGCCGCTTCTCGCCATAGGCGAGCACGCTGGCCGGCATCCGCGCCCGTCCGGCGAGGTCGAGGATGTCGAGCAGGGCGTCGACCTGCGCCTCGACCTCGGGCCGGGCCGTGGCCGGGGCGAGTAGGTCCAGGCGGAAGGTGCCCCGCGCCCGCGCGAGCGCCGCCACCCGCAGGTTGTCGCGCACGCTCAGGCCCAGGAAGAGCTGGTTGAGCTGGTTGCTCTTGGCGACGCCCCGCTGGGCGGCGCGGCTGACCCCGGCGCCGGTCAGGCGCTCGCCGAACAGCAGCACCTCCCCGGCGCTCGGGCTCACCTCGTCGAGCAGCATCTTGAACAGGGTGCTCTTGCCGGCTCCGTTGGGGCCGATCACCGCATGGATCGAGCCCCGGCGAACGGTGAAGCTCACCCCGTCGACCGCCTTCAGGCCGCCGTAGTGGCGGGCGAGGCCGCGCGCCTCCAGCGCGATCTCGCCATACGAGTCGCGGGCCTCGATCGCGGGCCGCGGCATCGGCAGCGCGACCTCCTCCGGGACGGCGGGGACGTCGATGGTGCCGCCCGAGGCTTCGATCGCCTCCGTGCGGGCTCGCTCCGCCTGCAGCAGGGCCGCGTCCCGGCGCTGGCGCCAGCGATGCAGGATCTCCCCGCAGATGCCCCGGCGCAGGCCCATGACCAGCCCGATGAAGGCGAGCCCGAGCATGAGCTTCCAGAGCGGGCCCAGGCCCGGAACGAGCTGGAGGTTGTCGCGCAGCCACAGCCAGAGCGCCGCCCCGACCAGGGGGCCGATCAGCGTGCCGACGCCGCCGACGACCGCCTGCACCACGAGCTGGCCGGAGGTCTCCAGGGAGAAGGCGTCCGGCGGCATGTAGCTCTGGAACGGCCCCAGCATCGCCCCGGCGAGGCCGCCGTAGAAGGCGGCGATGGTGAAGGCGGCGAGCTTGTAGGCGGGAACGTCGTGGCCGAGCATCGCCACCCGCGCGGTGTTCTCCTTGAGCGCCTTCAGGATCAGGCCCACCGCCGAGCGGGCGATGCGCCGGGCGAGGACGAAGCCGACGAAGAAGGCGGCGGCGAGCAGCGCGTACATCGGCAGGCCGGCGGTGATCCGCACCGACCACGCCCCGAAGCCGAGCACCGGCACGGGCACGCCGGGCAGGCCGTTCTCGCCGCCGGTATAGGCGGAGAGCGGGGAGTTCTGGATGAAATAGGCCATCTGGCCGAAGGCCAGGGTGATCATGGCGAAGTAGATGCCGATGCGCCGCACCGCCAGCCAGCCGACCGCGAGCCCCAGCACCCCCGCGGCCAGCGTCCCGACGAGGCAGGCGAGCCAGACGCTCTGGAGCGTGCCCGAGACGAGGAGATAGGCGGCGACGAAGCCGCCGAGCCCGTAGAAGGCCGCCTGGCCGAAGGAGAGCAGCCCCGCGAGTCCGAACAGGATGTCGAGGCCGAGCCCGAACAAGGCCCAGTTGAGCGCCCGCGACAGCAGGTCGTGGGAGAAGCCGAGCGGCGGGAGCGCCACCGGCGCCGCGACGAGCGCGGCGACGAGCGCGAGTTCCGGCAGTAGCGCCGGGAGGAGCGGCTTGCGCATCAGACGCGTCCCTCCGTGCCGAACAGCCCCTGCGGCCGCGCCACGAGGACGAGGGCCATCAGGCCGTAGAGCATCACCTCGGAATAGGCGGAGTCGAAGGCGCTCGTCAGGCTGATGATCTCGCCGGCGATCAGCCCGCCCAGCACCGCGCCCGGAAACGAGCCGAGGCCGCCCAGCACGATCACCACGAAGGACTGCACCATGAAGCTCGCGCCCATGTCGGGCGTCACCGACACCACGGGCGCGTAGAGCATCCCGGCGAGTCCCACCGCGACGATGCCGACGGCGAAGACCAGCATGAAGGTCCGGCGCACGTCGATGCCGAGGATGCCGACCATGCCGGCGTTCTCGATGCCGGCGCGCACCACGAGGCCGATCGCCGTGCGGTAGAGCAGCAGGTAGAAGCCGACCAGCAGCGCGCAGACGATGCCGATGAGCTGGAGGCGGTAGGTCGGGTAGACGAGGAAGCCGAGCTTCGTCGCGCCGACCCCCCAGGAGGGCACCGGCACGCGCTGGCTGTTGCCGCCGAACCAGGCCCGCAGGCCCTCCACCAGCACGATGCCGATGCCGTAGGTCACAAGGATCTGGTCCTCGTCCGGCCGGGCGTAGAAGTGGCGGATGACGAGCCGCTCCATGGCGAAGCCGATGATGAGCATCACCGCGCATCCGCCGAGCAGCGCCAGGACGAAGGACTGCGTCGCCTGCATCATGACGAAGGCGGTGTAGGCGCCCACGGCGAACAGGGCGCCGTGGGCGAAGTTGAGCACGCCGAGCGTGCCCAGGATGATGGTGAGCCCGCTGGCGACCAGCGCCAGCAAGCTACCCAGGGCCAGGCCGTTGAAGGTCTGGGAGAGGAGGACGGCGGTGCTCGGCATGGCGCGTCAGGTGTAGGAGCCGAGCTTGCACCCGAACAGGTCGGGCGGGTTCATCACGGCCTCGCCCTCGACCACGTCCACGACCTCGTAGAAATCCTCCGGTCCCTTCATGGCGGAAGGGGCCTTGCCCTTCAGGATCGGGATCGGGCGGACCATCTGATGGTCCTCGGCGCGGTAATAGACCTTGCCGAGGGTGGTCGCGTAGGGCTGCGCCTTGGAGGCCTCCATCACCTTGATGACGTCGACCGGGTTGAAGCCCCCAGCCCGTTCCACGGACAGCGCCCAGAGATAGGTCTGGAGATAGGCGATGTGCGCGCCCCAGCGCGGACGGTACTTGTTCCGCGCGAAGAAGCTCTCCACGAAGTGCTTGGCGAGCGGCTCGCGGTCCTCCATCGTCCACCAGAAGTCGCAGGAGCCGTACACGCCCTGCATGAGCTGCGCCCCGACCTCCTTGTCCTGGAAGCAGGACAGGTTCGGCACGACGAGCTTCATGCTGGAGAGCACGCCGAACTGCTCGGCCTGCTTGGTGGAGGCCACGGAATCGGCCCCGAAGCAGATGTTCACGAACACGTCCGCGCCGCTGTTGGCGATGTTGAGCAGGGCCGAGCTGTAATCGGCGGTGCCGAGCGGGACCGTCTCCTTCAGCACCTGGGTCCAGCCGGCCTCCTTCGAGAACTTGGCGAAGGACTCGTAGACCGACTGGCCGTAGCTGTAGTCCGGCACCAGGAAGGCGGCCTTGAGCTTGCTGCCGAGGGCCTTGGCGACCACGGGGGCCAGCGCCTTGGCCGCCATGTAGGCGTTCTGCTGCGAGCGGAAGCCGTAGCGCTGGCAGTTCTTGCCGGTGATGTCGTTCGAGCCGGCGATGCCGACCATGTAGAGAACCTTGTCGCGGCTCGCGAGCTCCTCCAGCGCGATCGCCTCGGAGCTGCTGACCGAGCCCTGGAAC
Source organism: Methylobacterium endophyticum (assembly GCF_050591105.1). Lineage (NCBI taxonomy): Bacteria > Pseudomonadati > Pseudomonadota > Alphaproteobacteria > Hyphomicrobiales > Methylobacteriaceae > Methylobacterium > Methylobacterium endophyticum. The sequence goes on along the minus strand of NZ_JBNHES010000005.1, from coordinate 41,093 downwards.
AGGATCGCCTTGTCGCGCTGGATGAACTGGGTGGCCGCCTGCACGGCGACGTTTGGCTTGCCCTCCGTGTCCGAGATCTTGTGGCGGATCTGGCGGCCGAGCACGCCCTTGCCCTTGAGGCCCCAGGCGGACGGGATCTCCCCGCCGGCGTTGATCTGCGCGATGGCGAGCTCGTAGCCGAGCTTCAGGTCGCTGCCGTCGCCGGAGAAGACGCCGGTGAGCGGCATGTTCAGCCCGACGAAGACCGAATCGGCGGTGACGCCCTCGGGGAAGGTCCCGATCTGGGCGGGCGTCTGCGCCATGGCCCCGCGCAGGGGCGAGAGCATCAATCCCGCGGCGCTTCCGAGGATGAGCTTGCGACGGTCGACGAGCATGAGGGATCTCCAGTCGGGCGGGCCCTCGACCGGAGCGGAGCCGGCCGGGGCGGGTTCGGGTCTGATGTCAGCCGCGCTCGGCGGGCGCGGCGGCGGTCTCGGGAGCGGGCGGGGACGGGGGCGGCCCGTCGCGGAACGCGGCGGGGGAGAGGCGGCGCCGGTTCACGCCGAGCTCGAACACGTCGAAGCGGTTGTAGTAGCCGACGACGTCGTGGAACTGCTTGGGCTCGACGCAGGCGTTGAGGTCGATCTCCGCGTAGAGGATGCCCTCGTCCTGGAGGGCCTCGCCGATCTGCGCCCCGGTGGGGTCGACGAAGTAGGAGGCCGGGCGCGGCGTCCCCTCCAGCACCTCGGCGGCGGCCGGATCGCGCGCCGCCATCATCTCGAAGGCGGTCCGGTCGAGGACGCCGGCGGTGACGAGACCGAACACCTTCGCCTCGAAGCAATGCGCGCTCGCCCGGATGCGGTTGGCCGCGGCGATGTCGTAGTTGCCGCCGCCCGCCGGCCGTCGCGTCGGCCAGACCGGGGGCCAGGACGAGATGTGGAACTGCTCGCCCTGCGCCATCAGGCTGTAGCGGGCGAGCGGGTTGGTGTTCTCGCCGCAGATGAGCTGCCCGATCCGGCCGACGGCGGTCTCGACGACCTTCAGGCCGGCGCCGTCCCCCGGCGCCCAGACCAGCTTCTCGTAATAGGTCGGCATGAGCTTGCGGTGGTGGTTGAGCAGGCTGCCGTCCTCGCCGATCAGCAGGTTGCTGTTCCACAGGCAGCCGACGCTGGCGGGCGAGCGCTCGCTGATGCCGATCGAGACGACGATGCCGGCGGCCCTGGCTGCGTCCTTCAGCCTGGCGACCTCGGGCCCGTCCACGAGCACCGACTGCTCGGCCATGCGCAGGAACAGGTCGTGGGTGTCGATGGGCGGGAACAGGGCGGCCCAGACCGGAAAGGCCGGGATGAAGGTCTCGGGGAAGGCGATCAGCGACGCGCCGGCCCTGGCCGCCTCCCGGATCATGGAGACGGCCTTCTCCGTCGTCGCGGCGGCGTCGAGGAAGACCGGGGCCGCCTGCACGGCGGCGGCTTTGAAGCGAGGGAGCATGGGTGGTCCTTTCGCGCAGAGCCTAGCGGCCGGAGCGCCGGCGCGAAGCGGGTAAATCTGCAAGGCCGCTTGCAGGGCGCCGGCGCCGGCCCTACCGCTGGCTCGGTTATTGCTTCCATAGTATTCATGCACGCGTTCGATCTTCTCGACTGGGACGACATCAAGGTCTTCCTCGCCGCCGCCCGCGCCGGCAGCCTCGCCGGGGCGGCCAAGCGCCTGCGGGTCGACCAGTCGACGGTCAGCCGGCGCCTCGCCCATCTCGAAAGCACGCTGGGGCTCGCCCTGTTCGAGCGCCTGCCCTCGGGCCTGCGGCCGAGCGACTCCGGGAGTCGCCTGCTCTGCCACGCGGAGCGGGTCGAGAGTGCGGTCATCGGCATGCGCGAGGAGGCGACGCCGGATGCCGGCGGCATCGGCGGCCGGGTCCGCCTAGCCACGATGGAGGGCATCGCCTCGCTCTATCTCGCCGAGCGGCTCGGGGCCCTGCGCGAGGCGAATCCCGACCTGCGCGTCGAGCTCGTCACCTCGTCACAGACCGTCTACGTCAACCGCCGGGAGGCGGACCTCTTCCTGAGCTTCTTCAAGCCGCCGGGCCAGGGGCTGGTCTCGGAGCGCGTCGGACGCTTCCGGCTCGGGCTCTACGCCGCGCCGGGCTATCTCGCCGGCAACGGGGTGCCGCGCGCGCCGGAGGACCTGCGGCGCCACAGCTTCGTCTCCTACATCGACGACCTGATCCAGGTGGATTGCGTGCGCTGGCTCGACGACCTGCTCGACGGGCCGCGCGTCGTCTTCTGCTCGACGAGCATGATCGTGCAGAAGAACGCGGCCGCCGGCGGTCTCGGTATCGTGCTGCTGCCGAGCTTCGCCGTGGGGCCGCGCGACGACCTCGTCCCCGTGCTCCACGACGTCGTCTCGACGAGCCGCGAGCTCTGGCTGAACGTCCACACCGACCTGCAATACGCGCCCCGGATCCGCGCCGTGGCCGGCTTCCTGAAGGCGCTGTTCGGGGCCGACCCGATCTTCCAGGCGCCCTCCCCGCACGCGCGCACGCCCTGCCGGATCGCGTCCCAGGCGGGCGAAGGACTGCACTGACCTGACGAATACCGTCCGCCGGATCGCCTCCGGAGAGGACGGGGGGCACGCCTCGTACGGGTCTACGGCCGATGCGTTAAGCGACGCGCGTTTCCCTCCCCCCTTTGCGGGGAAGGGTGTGCCTCTCGTCCGCGAGGGTCGGGTGAGGTGAACGCCTTCTCCGGCACCGTCGCTCCCCTCACCCGACCCGCTTCGCGGGCCACCCTCTCCCGCGGAGGGGAGAGGGGGCGGCGGCGGACGACGCCGAACGCATCGACCGGAAATGGCTTCAGGCGGCGCGGACGGTGGCGAGGAAGCGGGCGACCTCGGCGCGCAGGTGGTCGGACTGGCGGGAGAGCTCGGAGGCGGAGGTGAGGACCTGGGCGGCGGCGGCCCCGGTCTCGTCGGCGGCCCCGGCGACGCCGGCGATGTTGGCCGTGACCTCTCCGGTGCCCATGGCGGCCTGCGAGACGTTGCGCACGATCTCCTGGGTGGCCGCGCCCTGCTCCTCGACGGCGGCCGAGAGGGAGGTGGCGACGCCGCTGATCTCGCGGATGCGGCCGGTGATCGCGTCGATGGCGGTGACGGCCTGACCCGTCGAGCCCTGGATGCGGGCGATCTGGGTCGAGATCTCGTCGGTGGCGCGCGCCGTCTGGCTCGCCAGTTCCTTGACCTCGGAGGCGACGACGGCGAAGCCCCGTCCGGCCTCGCCGGCACGCGCCGCCTCGATGGTGGCGTTGAGCGCGAGCAGGTTGGTCTGGCCGGCGATGGAGGAGATCAGCGCCACGACGTTGCCGATCTCGGCGGCGGCGGCGCTGAGCGCCTGGACGAGCCCGGCGGTCTGCTCGGCTTCCGAGACCGCCAGGCGGGCGAGCTCGGCCGAGCCGCTGACCTGACGGCCGATCTCCTGGACCGACGAGCCCAGCTCCTCGGCGGCGGCGGCGACCGTGCCGACATTCGAGGCGGCCTCCTCGGCGGCGGCGGCCACCGTGGTCGACTGGCTGGCGGTCTCGCCCGCCGTGGCGCTCATCGCCTGCGCGGTGCCCTGCAACTGCGCCGCAGCAGACCCAACCATCCCCAGAACAGACCCCACCGCACGCTCGAAATCGTCCGCCAGGGCGAGCATCGCCGTCTTGCGCTCCGACTCGGCCCGCTCGCGCAGCCGCCCCTGCGCCAGGGTCAGTTCGCCGTTCTCCGCGATCGTCATGCGGAAGACGCCGAGGGCGCGGGCGATGGCGCCGATCTCGTCCTGGCGCGTGAGCACCGGGACCTGCGCCGACAGGTCGCCCGCCGCCAGCCGCTCCATCGACGAGGCGATGAGCCGGAGCGGCCGGGACATGCGCTGGCCGACCCAGTACGAGAGGCCGGCCGCCGCGAGCACGGCGGCGGCGATGATCGCCCATGTCAGGCGAGCGAGCCAGAGCCGATACTCGGCGATCCGCTGCTGCGCCGCCTCGTACTGCTCGTCGGCGGCCCGGCCGACCTCTCCCGTCAAGGAGGAGAGCCGGCCATGGATGTTGTTGAGATCGGCCGCCTCGTCGTTGAGGGTCGATAACCCGGCGGAATAGGCCAGGAAATTCCGCTCGTAGTCGTCGATCAGGCCCTTGATCTCGGATCGGGCCGTGGCCGACAGCGGCGTCGCCGCGAGGGCGGACCTGAATTCGTCGGCTCTGGTGCGCAGCTCGTCGACATACTTGTCGTCCCCGCGCAGCATGAAATCCTTTTCGTGCCGGCGCATCATCAGCATCAGCACGCTCAGGCGGGGCTGGTCGAACGTGCCGAGGCGGTTCTCCGCCGTGTGGACGGCGGCCCGCAGGCTGCCCTGCAAGCCGTCCTTCTCGGAGAAGCCGATGGTGCGCTGAGCGGCCACGACGTTCTGGAAGCGCGTCGCGTACAGGTTGAGGCCCGCGCGGATCGCCTCGGCCCTGCGCAGGGGGTTGTCCTGGGAGAAGTCGGCGACGCCCTTCTCGACGGCGTCGAGCTGCTGGCCGGCCTGTCGCAGAAGATCCTCGCGTTTTCCGACGAGCGCCTCCTTCCGGTGAAGAAGGAAATCGGTTTCGACCTGATGGACCTGGGTGATCAATCCGACGACGGCCGAGGTGCTGCTCTTCAGCCCGGCGATGCTGCTCGAATCGTGGGCCAGGCTGTCCTGGATATGCGATCCGACGAGATTGAGGACACCGAGGGCCAGCACGCCTCCCAACCCAAGACTCAGCATTTGAATGCGAAGACCGGGGCGAGGAATGCGAAGGTGCATATTCAATCTCTGGTTGGCGTTTGCTGTATTACATCCGCATTAAGTTACCATCCATTTAAGGTTGCTTCCCGCCGCGCCGCCCTGTGACTGGGGCCGGCCCCGATCGGGCCGAGCGCGGTTTCGCCTATGCGGGGGGGGAGGCCGCCCGGCGGGCTTCGTGCGGCGTCAGCAGTCGAGCGTGTTGTCCCGCTCCCACTGCGTCAGGTGTCCGCAGTAGCCGTTCCACTCGTCGTGCTTGAGCTTCAGGTAGCTCGGCACGAAGGACCCGAAGGCCTCGCGCAGGACCGAGCTGCCCTCCAGGGCGCGCAGGGCGTCGAGCATGTTCAGCGGAAGCCGCTTCACATCTTCGAGAGCGTGCCCGTCCGTGTACATGTTGATGTCGAGGCGCCGGCCGGGGTCGCGCTCCTGGCGGATTCCGTCGAGGCCGGCGGCCAGGAGGGCCGCCTGCAACAGGTACGGGTTGACGGCGCCGTCCGCGAGCCGGAGCTCGAAGCGGCCTCCGCCGGGCACGCGCACCATGTGGGTCCGGTTGTTGCCGGTATAGGTCACGGTGTTGGGCGCCCAGGTCGCGCCGGAGGCCGTCCGGGGCGCGTTGATGCGCTTGTAGGAATTCACCGTGGGGTTGGTGATCGCAGCGAGCGCGTCCGCCGAATGGATGAGGCCGCCGATGAAGTGGTAGCCCGTCCGCGACAGGCCGATCTCGTCGGCGGTATCCTTGAAGACGTTGGTGCCGTCGCGCCAGAGCGAGACATGGGCGTGGCAGCCGGACCCGGTCAGGGTCGGGAAGGGCTTGGGCATGAAGGTCGCCCGCAGGCCGTGCTTCTCGGCGATGGAGCGGGTCATGTACTTGAAGAACGCGTGCCGGTCGGCGGTGACGAGGGCGTCGTCGTATTCCCAGTTCATCTCGAACTGGCCGTTCGCGTCCTCGTGGTCGTTCTGGTAGGGCTTCCAGCCGAGCGACAGCATCGCGTCGCAGATCTCGGCGATGACGTCGTAGCGGCGCATCAGGGCCGATTGGTCGTAGCAGGGCTTCATCTGCTTGTCGGCCGTGTCGGCGGGTTCGGTGCCGCAGGGCGTGATCAGGAAGAACTCCGGCTCGACGCCGGTCTTCATCTGGAGTCCGTCCTTCGCGGCGTCCCCAATCAGGCGCTTGAGGATGTTGCGCGGGCCCTGCTCGACGGGCACGCCGTTCATGGAGAGGTCGGCGGGGAGCCAGCCCACCTCGGGCTTCCACGGCAGCTGGATGAGGCCGTCGGGATCGGGCATGGCGAGCAGGTCGGAATCAGCCGGGCTCATGTCGAGCCAGGTCGCGAACCCGGCGAACCCCGCCCCATCCTCGCAGCAGGCCTTGATCGATGCCGCAGGCACGAGCTTCGCGCGCTGCGTTCCGAACAGGTCCGTGTAGGAGACGAGGAAGTACTTGATGCCGCGTTCCTTGGCGGCGGTCTCCAGGTCGGTTGTCATCGCAAAACCCTCCCGGCGTAGCTCGGCCGATCGTCATTGCCCCGAAAGAAAGGCCGCCCCCGATTGCGGAGGGCGGCCCGAGATGTCGTCACAGACCCGTCTTGCCGGGGATCCAGTCGGTGCCGGCCAGCGGCACCTGGGCCATCGCCGCCGCCTCGATGGTCAGGGCGACGAGGTCTTCCGGCTCGAGGTTGTGCAGGTGGCTCTTGCCGGCGGCGCGGGCGATGGTCTGGGCTTCGAGGGTCATCACGGCGAGGAAGTTGGCGAGGCGCCGCCCGGCCAGCTCGGGATCGAGGCGCTTCATCAGCTCCGGGTCCTGCGTGGTGATGCCGGCCGGGTCCCTGCCCTCGTGCCAATCGTCGTAGGCGCCCGCGGTGGTGCCGAGGGCCTGGTACTCGGCCTCCCAGCGCGGATCGTTGTCGCCGAGCGCGATCAGCGCGGCGGTCCCGATCGCCACCGCGTCGGCGCCGAGCGCCAGGGCCTTGGCGACGTCGGCGCCCGAGCGGATGCCGCCCGAGACGACGAGCTGGACCTTCCGGTGCATCCCGAGCTCCTGGAGGGCCCGGACGGCCGGCCGGATGGCGGCCAGCGTCGGGATGCCGACATGCTCGATGAACACGTCCTGGGTGGCGGCGGTGCCGCCCTGCATGCCGTCGAGCACCACGACGTCGGCGCCCGATTTCACGGCCAGCGCCGTGTCGTAATAGGGGCGCGAGGCGCCGACCTTCACGTAGATCGGCTTCTCGCCGTCCGTGATCGCCCGGAGCTCCTCGATCTTGATCTCCAGATCGTCGGGCCCGGTCCAGTCCGGGTGCCGGCAGGCCGAGCGCTGGTCGATGCCGGGGGGCAGGCAGCGCATGCCGGCGACACGCTCGGTGATCTTCTGGCCGAGCAGCATGCCGCCGCCGCCGGGCTTGGCGCCCTGACCGATCACGATCTCGATGGCGTCCGCCTTGCGCAGGTCGTCCGGGTTCATGCCGTAGCGCGAGGGCAGGTACTGGTAGACGAGCGTCTTCGAGTGGCCGCGCTCCTCGGGGGTCATGCCGCCGTCGCCGGTGGTGGTCGAGGTCCCGGCGATGGTCGCGCCGCGTCCGAGCGCCTCCTTGGCGTTGGCCGAGAGCGAGCCGAAGCTCATGCCCGCGATGGTGACGGGGGTCTTCAGCCTGATCGGCTTGGAGGCGAAGCGGTTGCCGAGGACCACTTCGGTGCCGCACTTCTCGCGGTAGCCTTCGAGGGGATAGCGGCTGATCGAGGCGCCGAGGAAGAGCAGGTCGTCGAAATGGGGGACGGCGCGCTTCGCGCCCGCGCCGCGGATGTCGTAGATGCCCGTCGCCGCCGCGCGGCGGATCTCGGACATCACGTCGGGCGTGAAGGTCGCGGAGAAGCGGGGCTGCGTGCGCGGCAGGCCGCGCGGATCCTCGGGGTTCGCGGCCATCAGTAGGCTCCAGCGTTGTCGACACGGAAGTGGTAGAGCTGACGGGCCGAGCCGTAGCGCTTGAAGTCTGAGGGATCGACCTCGCCCGCGAGCCCGGCGATCTCCAGCTTGGCGTGGAGCAGCGCCCGGTGCTCGTCGCGCATCTCCTTCTCGATGCAGTCCGAGCCGAGGCTGGCGACCGAGCCGCGCACGAAGAGCTTGGCCTCGTAGAGGGAGTCGCCGAGCGCCTCGCCGGCATCCCCCAGAACCACGAGCGACCCGGCCTGCGCCATGAAGGCCGACATGTGGCCGATCGACTTCTTCACGAGGATGTCGACGCCCTTCATCGAGATGCCGCAGCGGGCGCCGGCATTGCCGTCGATGAGCAGGAAGCCGCCATGGGCGGTGGCGCCGGCCGACTGGCTGGCATCGCCGCGCACATGCACGAAGCCGGACATCATGTTCTCGGCGACGCCCACCCCGGCATTGCCGTTGACGAGCACGCTCGCCTGCTTGTTCATGCCGGCGCAGTAGTACCCGACATGCCCCTCGATCTCGACCGTGATCGGCGCGTCGAGCCCCGCCGCGACGGCGTGGCGCCCGCCCGGATGCGTCACCGTCCAATGGGTCTCGTTGGTGTCGGGCCGCAGGGCGTGGAGCGCCTTGTTGAGCTCGCGCAGGGGCGCCTTGTCGAGGTCGTAGATCGGCATCAGTGGCGCTCCCAGGCGTAGACGCGGGCGGGCTCCGGCTCGAACACGCGCGCGGTCTCGATGCCCGGCAGGCCGACGAGGGCGCGATATTCGGAGCCGAAGGCAACGTAGTCGTCGGTCTCGGCCATCACGGCCGGCTTGCAGGCGATCGGGTCGCGCACGACGGCAAAGCCGTTCTCCGTGCCGACGACGAAGGTGAAGAAGCCGTCGAGATCCGTGAGGCTGGCCTCGAGGGCCTCCTTGAGCGAGGCGCCCTCGCGCATCCGCCAGGACAGGTAGCCCGCCGCGACCTCGGTGTCGTTCTGGGTGGCGAAGGTCAGGCCCTCGCGCACCAGGCGCCGGCGCATCCCGTTGTGGTTCGACAGCGAGCCGTTATGGACGAGGCACTCGTCGCGCCCGGTCGAGAACGGGTGGGCGCCGTTCGTGGTGACGGCGCTCTCGGTGGCCATGCGGGTGTGGCCGATCGCGTGACTGCCCGTCATCGAGGCGAGATCGAACCGCGTGGCGACCTCGGCGGGCAGGCCGACCTCCTTGTAGATCTCCATGCGCCTGCCGGCGCTGACGACGTCGATCTCGGGCGCGTTCTCCTTCAGCCAGTCCCGGATCCGCGGCTCCTGGTCCGCCGGGGCCGACAGGACCGCATGCGTATCGCGCGCGGTGGTCTCGAAGGGGCGATCGAAGGCCGCCTCCATCCGCGCGAGGGCTTGCGCGAGATGGGCTCCGTCGCGCCCGCGAAGGGTCAGCTTCACGCCCGCGCCGTCGGACCCGTAGACCGCGAAGCCGGCGCTGTCCGGGCCGCGATCCGTCATCGTGGCGAGCATCCCGGAGAGCAGCGCCCCGAGCCGGGGCTCGAGCGCCGGGTTCTTCAGATAAAGTCCGACAATCCCGCACATCGACCGTTCCCCGCTCCGTCAGGCGCTCAAGCCAAGTCGCAGAACGGCCGGGAAATGTCAATCAAAAGGAACTTTTCTTTCTTGAAAAGAAAGGCGCCGTGTCGGGGACGAGCCGCCCCCTGCCCTCACGGACAAGGGGCGGCCTCGACCTCGTAGCCGAACTCGGCGGCGGCCTCGGTCAGCCAGGACCAGACGCTGCCGGCGAAGCTGCGCGCGACCGCGAGGTCGTAGACCGGCTCGTCGTCGCGCTGCCAGAACTGGACGCCGATATGGGCGATGGCGGTGACGGCGGCGCTCCCCTTCCCGAAGACGCGTGGGTGGAGGTCCACGGCGACGCCCTTCTCCATGAGCGTCCGGGCGCGCGGACCGGAGACCCGCACCACCGCGCGGCCGTCGCTCTGGTCCGTCACGGCCGCGACGGGCCGCAGGAGGCCGGGCAGTTCGCGCAGGGCGTCGCGGGTGCCGGCCATGGCCAGCCACTGGCCGGGGGCGGACCAGACCAGCCCGCCCTCACCGGAGAGATGCGCCCTGCCCGGCGGCGGCAGCTCCCAGCCGTAGCGCTCGGAGAGGATGGCGCGCAGCGCCTCCTCGCGCCCGTCCGCCGCGACGATCGTCGCGAGGGCGATGCCGTCGCGCGGGGTCAGGCGGATGCCGGCCTCCCCCTGCGCGCGGCCGTGGCGGCCGGGTCTGGCGTATCCGGCCCAGGCGCTGCGGGGAGCCCACAGGCTCGCGGTTGCCTCAGGCATGCATCCGGCTCCCCTCGGGATCGACGAAGACGGCCGAGCTGATCTCGACCTCGACATCCTCGTTGCGGACGGGATCGTAGGCGCGCACGCGCTCGCCGATCCGCTGCGGGCCACGCGCGATGAAGCCGATGCCGATCCAGTGCCCGTTGCTCGGCGAGAAGGCGACGGAGGTCAGGTAGCCCTGGTCGGCCTCGAGGCTCGGCACGGCGTCGAGCCCGATGACATGCGCGCCGGCCCTCAGCCGCTTCGACGGGTCGACGGGACGGAATCCGATCAGGACCGGCCGCTCCGGCCCGGTCAGGCCGGGACGCTCCTTCATCAGGCGGCCGATATGGTCCTTCTTCCTGGCCAGCATGCCGCCGAGCCCGAGATCGGCGGCGGTCGTCGCGCCGTTGATCTCGGCGCCGGCCGCGTGGCCCTTCTCGATGCGCATGACGGAGAGCGCCTCCGAGCCGTAGGGCGTGATGCCGTGGGGCGTCCCGCTCGCGACGATCGCCCGCCACAGCGCGTCGCCGTAGGCGGCCGGGACCGCGATCTCGTAGGCGAGCTCCCCCGAGAACGAGATGCGGAACAGGCGCGCCGGGATGCCGCCACCCACCGTGACGTCGGCGCTGGCGAGGAATGGGAACGCCTCGTTCGAGATGTCGAACGCGGGGTCGACGACGCCGCGCAGGGTTTCGCGGGCCTTCGGGCCGGCCACCGCGTATTGCGCCCATTGCTCGCTGATCGAGGCGATCCGCACGTCGAGTTCCGGCCAGAGCCACTGGCGGCAGAACTCCATGTGCTGCATCACCCTGGCCGCGTTCGCGGTCGAGGCGGTCATCACGTAGTGGGTCTCGCCCATGCGGGCGATGGTGCCGTCATCAAGGACGAGGCCGTCCTCGCGCAGGAGGATCGCGTAGCGGGCCTTGCCCACGGGCAGGCTGGCGAAGGGGTTGGCGGTGAGCCGCTCGATGAAGGCGAGCGCGTCGCCTCCCTGGATGTCGATCTTGCCGAGGGTCGTCACGTCGCAGACGCCGACCCCGGAGCGGACGGTGTTCACCTCGCGGCTCACGCTCTCCAGCCAGTCTGTCTCCCCGGCGCGGGGGAAATAGGCCGGGCGCAGCCACAGCCCGGTCTCGACGAAGACCGCGCCGTTCTCCTCGCACCAGGCATGCGAGGGGACGTGCCGCGTCGCGCGGAAGTCCTTGCCGCGATGATGGCCGGCCAGCGCGCCGATGGCGACCGGCGTGAAGGGCGGCCGGAACACGGTGGTGCCGACGCTCGGGATCGCTTGGCCCGTCAGCTCCGCCATGATGCCGAGGCCGGCGAGGTTCGAGGTCTTGCCCTGGTCTGTGGCCATGCCGAGCGTCGTGTAGCGCTTGAGATGCTCCACCGCCCGGAAGCCCTCGCGATGGGCGAGCGCGATGTCGGAGGCCGCCACGTCGTTCTGGAAATCGACGAAGGCTTTCCCCCTGCTTTTGGGCGCCCGCCAGAGCGGCGCGTGCCCGCTGTTCTCGGGCTCGGTCTCCGGCACCGGCGGCAGCGGCCCGTCGAAGCCGCAGTGACGGGCCGCGTCCGCCCCCGCCGCCGCGCCGGTCGAGAGGCATTCCGCCAGGGTGAGACGGCCCGCCGCCGCGCCCGCCGCCGTCATTCCATGGGGGCCCGCCGCCGGCACGAAGGCGTGGATGTCCTCGTTCCAGACCGGGCGGCGCGACAGGTGCGAGTCGAGATGGACGACCGGGTTCCAGCCATTGGCCATGGCGAGGCAGTCGCAGGCGATCGCGCGCGCGCGTCCCTCGGCGTCGACCACGTCGATCGCCTTCAGCCCGAGATGCCCGCGCGTCCCCGCCACATGGCCGCCGGCGACGACCACCGCGCCGGCCGCCTCGGCGCCGCGCCGCAGCTCGGCCGGAACCCTGGGCCTCGTGTCGATCACGGCCGCGATGCCGCCGCCGGCCGCGAGCACGTCGGAGACGGTGCGCCAGCCGTCGTCGCTCGATGTCAGCACCGCGATCCTGCGGCCCGGCAGCACGCCGTAGCGGTTGAGATAGGTCCGCACCGCCCCGGCGAGCATGATTCCGGGCCGGTCGTTGCCGCCGAAGACATGCGGACGCTCGACGGCGCCTGCGGCCAGGACCGCGCGCCTGGCGGTGATCCGCCAGAGCCGCTGGCGCGGTGCGTGGGGCGCCGGGACGGCGAGGTGGTCGCTCACCCGCTCGACGGCGCCGTAGGCGCCGTGATCGTAGACCCCGAACAGGGTCGTGCGCGTCAGGATGCGGACCTCGGGCAGGCCGGCGAGTTCCGCGACGGCGGACGCAGCCCATGCGGCGCCGCTCTGCGATCCGACCGTGTGGGTCTCGGCGAGCAGGCGCCCGCCGATCTCGAAATCCTCGTCCACCAGGATGACGCGGGCGCCGGAGCGGCCCGCCGCCAGCGCCGCCGAAAGGCCCGCCGGGCCGCCGCCGATGACGAGCACGTCGCAATGGGCGTGCATGCGGTCGTAGGTATCGGGATCGGGCGCGGTCGCGGCGCGGCCGAGGCCGGCGGCGCGGCGGATCATGGGCTCGTAGAGCCTCTCCCAGAAGGAGGCCGGCCACATGAAGGTCTTGTAGTAGAAGCCCGCCGCGAAGACCGGGGCCGCCAGTGCGTTGATCCCGAGGGCGTCGAAGGCGAGCGAGGGCCAGCGGTTCTGGCTCGTCGCTTCCAGGCCCTCGAACAGCTCGGCGACGGTGGCGCGGGTGTTCGGCTCGCGACGGGCGCCCGAGCGCAACTCCACGATGGCGTTCGGCTCCTCGGAGCCGGCCGCGAGGATGCCGCGCGGTCGGTGATACTTGAAGGACCGGCCGACGAGACGGACGCCGTTGGCGAGCAGCGCCGAGGCGAGCGTATCGCCCTGGAAGCCCGCGAGGGACTTGCCGTCGAAGCTGAAGGCGACGGGCTGGCGCCGGTCGATCAGGCCGCCTTTCGCGGTCCGGAAGGGCTGGCCGTGGGCGGGGGCGACGGCGCTCATGCGGCGCCTCCCGCGCGGCGGGCCAGGGCGACCTCGAGGGCCGAGGACACGTCGTGGATCGCGTGGCTGCGGGTGTCGCGGGTCACGACGAGCCAGGAGCGGCAGCCGGCGGCGTGATACCAGAGCTCGCGATGGGGCCCGGCCGGGTTGTCGCGCAGATAGACGTAGTCGTGCATGGCCTGCGGCGAGGCGTCCATGCCGTCGGGCCGGATGACCGTCGCGTCGCCGAGATAGCTGAACTCGCCGTTGTCGCGCTCGCCGCAATGCGGGCACCGGATGCGCATGGCTCCTGTCCTTCCTCTCGGTCCGTCCGGCGGCTGCCTCGGCGGAAGCCGCAAGCGCGGCCGCGCGTCGCCGCCCATGCGGCGGACGGCGGCGACGCCGCCAAAAACATCAATGCAGGTTCGGCTGCGCGCCCATGCCCTTCTCGTCGATGAGATGGCCGGTCGCGAAACGGTCGAGGTGGTAGGCGGCGCTCACCGGATGGGGCGCGTCGCGGGCGATGGTGTGCGCGAAGCAGAAGCCCGCCGCAGGCGTCGCCTTGAAGCCGCCGTAGCACCAGCCGGCGTTGAGATAGAGCCCGCCGATATCGGTGCGGTCGATGATCGGCGAGCCGTCCATGGACATGTCCATGATGCCCCCCCAGTGCCGCAGCAGCCGCAGCCGGCCGAGGCCGGGCCAGAGCGCCATGCCGCCCTCCATCACGTCCTCGATGGTGGCGAGGTTGCCGCGCTGCGCGTAGGAATTGTAGCCGTCGATGTCGCCGCCGAAGACGAGCCCGCCCTTGTCGGACTGGCTGACGTAGAAATGGCCGGCGCCGAAGGTCATGACGCAGTCGATCAGAGGCTTCACTCCCTCGCTGACGAAGGCCTGGAGGACGTGGCTCTCGATCGGCAGACGCAGGTCGACCATGGCGGCGAGCAGCGAGGACGAGCCCGCCACCGAGATGCCGACCTTCTTCGCCCGGATGAAGCCGCGCGTGGTCTCGACCCCGGCGACGCGGCCGTTCTCGCGGGCAATCCCGGTGACGGCGCAGTTCTGGACGATGTCGACGCCGCGCGCGTCGGCGGCGCGGGCATAGCCCCAGGCGACCGCGTCGTGGCGCACGGTGCCCCCCCGGCGCTGCACGAGGCCGCCCTTCACCGGGAAGCGCGCGTTGTCGAAATCGATGAAGGGCACCATCGCCCGGACCTGCTCGCGATCGAGGAGCTCCGCGTCGATGCCCGCGAGCCGCATGGCGTTGCCGCGCCGCGCATAGGCGTCGCGCTGGGCGTCCGAATGATAGAGGTTCAGCACGCCGCGCTGGCTGACCATGGCGTTGTAGTTGATGTCCTGCTCCAGCCCCTCCCAGAGCTTCATCGAATGCTCGTAGAAGGGGATGTTGCCGGGCAGCCCGTAGTTCGAGCGGATGATCGTCGTGTTGCGGCCGACATTGCCGGAGCCGATATGGCTCTTCTCCAGCACGGCGACGTTCGTGATGCCGTGCTCCTTGGCGAGGTAGTAGGCCGTCGCGAGCCCGTGGCCGCCGCCGCCGATGATGACGACGTCGTATTCGGCCTTCGGCGCCGCGTCGCGCCATTGCGGCGTCCAGTCCTTCTGGCCGCGCAGCGCCTGGCCGAGGACGCTGAGAAGCGAATATCGCATGGAAGGGCCCCATCGTCGGCGGTGCTCGCGCGTCGAACCTCGATAGCCGCAAGGCCCGTCCCGCCGGCTTGCAAATCGCGACGGGTTTCCGGCACATTCCGCCGAAATGAACCTCCCGAAACCGAACCGCCCCGGAAGCCGGCCGGGCCGCAAGGCGCCCGTGCCCGAACCGTCCGCCGCCCTGACGGTGGGGTTCGTTCTGGTGCCGGACTTCCCGCTGATGGCCTACACCTCCGCCGTCGAGCCGTTGCGGGCGGCCAACACCCTGTCGGGCCGCAACCTGTACGACTGGTGGCACGCCGCTCCGGGGGGCGGCAGCGTGCGGGCCTCGAACGGCGTCACCATCCTCACCGAGGTCGAGGTCGGCGCGCTGACGCGGCGCGCGGACCGGGTCTTCGTCTGCGCCGGCGGAAACCCGGCCGGGTTCGACGATCCGGCCCTCTCGCGATGGCTCCGCGCCCTCTCGCGCGCCGGCGCGACCATCGGCGGGATTTCGGGCGGGCCCTACATCCTGGCCCGCGCCGGGCTGCTGGAGGGCCGCCGCTGCACTCTCCACTGGGAGCACGTCCCCGCCTTCGAGGAGCGCTACCCGGAGATCGAGGTCGTGCGCTCGCTCTTCGAGATACAGGGCAACCGGGTGACGTGCTCGGGGGGAATCGCCGCCCTCGACCTGATGCTGAACCTGATCGAGGCCGATCACGGGCCGGGGCTCGCCGCCGGGGTCGGGGACTGGTTCCTGCACAACCAGATCCGCGAGGGCCTGAGCCCCCAGCGGATGGATCTCCGCCTGCGCCTCGGGGTGCGCGATCCGCGCCTCCTGCGGGCGCTCGCGGCCATGGAATCCAACCTCGAGACCCCGTTGCCGCGCGAGGCGCTCGCCGCCGCCGCCGCCGTGTCGGTCCGGCAGCTCGAACGGCTTTTCCGCACGCTCATGAGCACGAGCCTGCACGCGCATTATCTCGACCTGAGACTGGACCGGGCCCATCAGCTCCGCAGGGAAAGCGCCCTCGCGCCTGCCGAGATCGCCGCGACGACCGGCTTCGCCAGTGCCGACGAGCTGTCGCGCGCGGAGCGCCGCCGCCACCGGAGGAGCGCGGCACGGCGAGGCGACGATACGGGCGCTGCCTGAGCGGATTCCGCTCCAGCCGGGCAGTTGATGAAAAAATAGCCTCGAAGAGCCAATTTTTGATCTTTGGAAGAAGTATTTTTTCTTCATAGTAATGGATGCGGCGCTTGTCGGTTCCTGCCAGGGGCCTTTCGCGCCACCGGAGCAGGCTTTCGTGATGGACCGAGATCTTCCCAGCCGCCGCACGCTCATGGCCGGAGGTGCTGCGCTGGCCCTGCTCGGCGCGACCGGCCGTGCCCAGGCCGCGAGCCCGTCCGGCACCCTGACCTACGGCATCTCGATGACGGACCTGCCGCTGACCACCGGGCAGCCGGACCGGGGCGCGGGCGGCTACCAGTTCACCGGGCTGACCCTCTACGACCCGCTCGTCGCCTGGGAGCTCGACGTCGCCGACCGGCCCGGCAAGCTGATTCCCGGTCTCGCGACCGCGTGGGAAAGCGATCCCGCCGACCGCAGGAACTGGATCTTCCGCCTGCGCGACGGCGTGACCTTCCACGACGGGTCGGCCTTCGACGCCGATGCGGTGATCTGGAACTTCGACAAGGTGCTCAACAAGGAGGCGCCGCATTTCGACCAGCGCCAGGCCGCGCAGGTGCGCCCCCGCCTGCCCGGCGTCGCCTCCTACAAGAAGATCGACGGCATGACCGTCCAGGTCACGACCAAGGCGGTCGACAGCCTGTTCCCCTACCAGATGCTGTGGTTCCTGATCTCCTCGCCGGCCCAGTACGAGAAGCTCGGCCGCGACTGGGGGAAGTTCGCCTTCGAGCCCTCGGGCACCGGCCCCTACAGGATCGGCCAGCTCCAGCCGCGCGTCCGCATCGAGCTCGTTCCGAACACCGCCTACTGGAACCCGAAGCGGATGCCGAAGCTGTCCAAGCTGACGCTCGCCTGCATGCCGGAGGATCTCTCGCGGGTGAACGCGCTCCTGTCGGGCAATGTCGACCTGATCGAGCTGCCGGCGCCGGACGCGGTGCCGAGGCTCAAGGCCGCCGGCATGCGCATCGTCGGCAACGACACGCCGCATGTCTGGAACTACCACCTGTCGATGATCGAGGGCAGCCCATGGCGCGACCTGCGCCTGCGCAAGGCTGCCAACCTCGCCATCGACCGTGCCGGCGTCGTTCAGCTCATGGGCGGCCTCGCCACTCCGGCCGTGGGGCAGGTCCAGCCGTCGAGCCCCTGGTTCGGCAAGCCGACCTTCAAGATCGAGACGGATGTCGACCTGGCGCGCAAGCTCGTTCAGGAGGCCGGCTACTCGGTGAAGAACCCGCTCAAGACGACGATGATCATCCCGACCGGCGGCACCGGCCAGATGCTCTCCCTGCCGATCAACGAGTTCGTGCAGCAGAGCTGGGCCGAGGTCGGCATCCAGGTCGAGTTCCGCACGGTGGAGCAGGAGGTCGCCTACACCGCCTGGCGCCAGGGCGCGGCGGATCCGAGCCTGAAGGGCGTCACCGCCAGCAACGTCGCCTACGTCACCTCAGACCCGTTCTACGCGATCCTGCGCTTCTACGATTCGAAGCAGATCTCCCCGAACGGCGTCAACTGGAGCCACTACCGCAACCCCGAGGTCGACGCGCTCTGCGACAAGGTCAAGACCAGCCTCGACATGGCCGAGCAGGACAGGCTCCTCGCGCGCATCCACGAGATCGTCGTCGACGACGCCGTGCAGGTCTGGGTGGTGCACGACAGCAACCCGCATGCGCTGTCGCCGCGCGTGAAGAGCTACACGCAGGCGCAGCACTGGTTCCAGGACCTCTCGACCCTGGCCTGAGCCGGGCGCGCATCACTGCTGGGAGGACGGGAATGTTGCCCACCCCTACGAGCACGCGGTCCTTCCGCACCCTTCCGACGGAGTCGGTGCCGTTCCATCCGCGCATCTTCGGGCGGCGCGGCGCCGTCGCGGCCGAGCATTACCTCGCGCCGATGGCGGGCATCGACATCCTCAAGCAGGGCGGCACCGCCGTCGACGCGGCCATCGCCGCGACGCTGGTCGAGGGGGTCGTCAACCCGCAGATGCACACGATCGGGGGCGAGATCCCGATCCTGATCGCCGCCCCCGGCGAGGCCGGGGTGGTCTGCATCAACGGCAACACCGTGGCGCCGGCGGCGGCCACGCCCGAGGCGTTCCTGCGGCGCGGGCTCGACCAGATTCCACCGGAGGGGCCGCTGGCGGCTGGGGTTCCGGGCGCGCTCGGCGCCCTGGTCGAGGCCTCGCGCCGCTACGGGCGCCTAAGCTTCGCCGATGTCAGCGCCCCCGCCCTCGACCTCGCCCGCAACGGCTTCCCGGTCCATGCCGGGCTGCTGCGCCAGCACAAGTTCGGCATCGTCGACAACGCCGAGCGCTTCCGTGGCGAATGGCACGGCTCGGCCGCGCTCTACCTGCCCGAGGGCCGCGTCCCGGCGGAGGGCGACATCATCCGCAACCCCGCGCTCGCGGACATGCTGGCCTTCCTCGCGGCCGAGGAGCGCCGGGCCGGCGGGACGCGGCTCGACGGCCTGGGGGCGGTCTTCGACGCCTTCTACAAGGGCGACGTCGCCCGCGAGATCGCGGATTTCGTGGCGGCGCGCGGCGGTCTGCTGACGCGGGACGACCTGGCGCGCTTCACCGTGCCGGTCGAGCGCGCGGTCTCGATCCGCTACGCCGGCGTCGACCTCTACAAATGCGGGCCGTGGACCCAGGGGCCCGCCCTCCTCCAGACCCTGTCGATCCTGAAGAACTTCGATCTGGCCGCGCTCGGGCACAACAGCCCCGCCTACATCCATCTCGTGGTCGAGGCGATGAAGCTCGCCTTCGCGGATCGCGAGCAGTTCTACGGCGACCCCGACCATGTCGAGGTGCCGGTCGAGACCCTGCTGTCGGACGCCTACGGCCAGCTTCGTGCCGGGCTCGTCGCCGATCGCGCCGATCTGGCCCTGCGTCCCGGCGATCCCCGGACCGGGGGCGCCCTGCTGCCGCCCGCGGAGCGGCTCGGGGGCGCGTCCTGGGGGCCGGGCACCGTCCATGTCGACGCCATGGACCGTGAAGGCTTCACCGCCGCCTTCACGCCGAGCGGCGCCTGGATCAAGAGCGCGGAGGTCGTGCCGGCCCTCGGGTTTCCGCTCGGCGTCCGCCTGTCGAACTGCCGCGTGGGACCGGCCCGCCATCCCAACGTGATCGCGCCCTTCAAGCGGCCCCGGACCACGATCAGCCCGAGCCTCGCCTGCAAGGACGGCAAGCCGTGGCTGGCGTTCGGCAGCATGGGCGGCGATCAGCAGGACCAGTGGCAGTTGCAGTTCTTCCTCAACCGCGTCGTGTTCGACATGCCGCTCCAGGCGGCGATCGAGGCGCCGAAATTCTCGAGCGAGCATTTCCCGGCCCTGTTCCACCCGCACGACTTCTACCTCAACCGCCTCCGCATCGAGACGAGCATCGGCCGCGACACCCTGGACGGTCTGGCCGCGCGCGGGCACGAGATCGACCCCGCGCCACCCTGGACGGAGGGCTATCTCTGCGGGACCGAGCGCAACCTCGAGACCGGGGTTCTGGAGGCGGGCTCCGATCCGCGCGGGACCAAGTCGGAGGTCTTTCCCGCCTTCGCCCTGGCTTACTGACGCCTGGGCCATCCCGTCGCTCGGCATAGGCCCCCTGCCCGGCTCGCACGGAGCTTGCAGGCCCCCTCCGGCCCCGCCCTCGACGGACGAGCGGGCCACGGGCACGGGTGACGGATGGGCAAGGACGCGTCGAGCGCGCATTGGCGCACGCAGGAGATGTTCCTGTTGCAGGAGGTCATGAACCTCATCGGCAAGGGCATCCATCTCGATCAGGTCGCGCGCGAGATGCTGCATCTCCTCTCGGAGATCATCGGCCTCAACCGGGGGCGCATCGTCCTGCGGGACCCGGACGGGGACGGCTACCGGATCGCCCATTCCTACGGCCTGACCCGCGAGGAGGTCGCGCGCGGCCGCTACGCCCCCGGCGAGGGCATCACCGGCCGCGTCATCGGGGACGGCCATCTCATCATCGTCCAAGACATCGACAAGGACCCGACCTTCCTCGCCCGCGCCGTCGAGCGGGCGCGGCTGCCGCGCGGGGCGGTCTCGTTCCTGGCCCTGCCGATCCGTGTCGACAACCGCACGGTAGGGGCCCTCGCCTGCCACCGCATCCGCCACCGCGAGCGGGCCCTGTCGGACGACCTCGCCATCCTGCGCATCATCGCGACGATGGTGGGCCAGTTGCTGACGCTGAACGCCAGGGTCGAGCAGAAGACCCGCGCGCTCGAGGAGCACAACGGCATGCTGGCCCGCGAGCTGCGCATCAAGCGGGCCCGCTACGGCATCATCGGCACCTCGCCCGCGCTCCTGCGCGCGCTCGCCCAGGTCGAGAAGGTGGCCGACGCCACGGCCAGCGTGCTGCTGCTCGGCGAGTCGGGCAGCGGCAAGGAGCTGTTCGCCCGCGCGCTCCATCTCGCCAGCCCCCGGCGGGACCGGCCCTTCATCAAGGTGAACTGCGCGGCGATCCCCGAGAGCCTGTTCGAGTCCGAGCTGTTCGGGCACGAGCGCGGCGCCTTCACGGGGGCGGTGGAGGCGCGGGCCGGCTGGTTCGAGCAGGCGAGCGGCGGCACCATCTTCCTCGACGAGATCGGCGAGATGCCGGCGATCCTCCAGACGAAGCTGCTGCGCACCCTTCAGGAGGGCACCGTGGTGCGCCTCGGCGGCAAGCGCGAGATCCGGATCGACATGCGGCTCGTGGCGGCCACGAACCGCCATCTCGGCGCCGAGGTCGCCCACGGACGCTTCCGCGAGGACCTGTTCTACCGGCTCAACGTGATCCCGATCACGCTGCCGCCCCTGGCCGAGCGGCGCGGCGACATCCCCGATCTCGTCCTGCACTTCCTGACGCGGGCCAATCAGGACAACCAGCGCAACGTGAACCTGACGCCGGGCGCGGTGGCGCATCTCGCGCGCCAGCCCTGGCCGGGCAACATCCGCCAGCTCGCGAACTTCATCGAGCGGCTCGTGCTGCTCTCCGGCGAGGGCATGCTCGACGTCGAGGACCTGCGCCCGATGCTCGAGGGGGCCGCCGCCACCGGCCTGCTCCCGCCGGAGCGCATCGACAGGCCGCCCGCGCAGGGGCCGGCCGGCATCATCCGCCCCTACCTGCCGGCGGATTCGCATGGCCGGGACCAGCTCAGCTCGGCTCTCGCCCAGGCGGGGGGCAACAAGACCCGCGCCGCGCAGCGCCTCGGCCTGACCGAACGCCAGTTCTCGTACCGCTGGCGCAAGCTCCAGACCGCCTCCGGCTACTGACGAAGCGGGCCGACAATGTCGACACAATGTCGACATTCCCGAGGAAGCATCTCGCGCGGGACTGATCACGGATCGGCATAAATATCTGATATAAAATGGTTTTCTAAGAAAGTTTCGCCGTCGCGTCGTCTGGCATCCGCCTTGCGCAAGTCCCCTCGCACCGGGCCCGTCACCGCAAGGGCCGCCGGAAGAGGATGAGACCATGAGCGCCAGCCCCGCCCCGAAGACCGTCACCGCGTATCTGCGCCCGATCGACCGGGACGGGCTCATGCAGTTCGCCGAGAAGGGCCGCTGCAATCCGGGCTCGCGCGGCACCAACAAGGTCCACACCGTGGTCGACGGCCAGTACCGTACCCTGAGCTATGTCGGCGACCACCAGCCCGTCGTCGTCGACGAGCCGCTGCACCTGTTCGGCGAGAACACCGCCCCCGCGCCCGGCGAGATCGTGCTCTCGGCGCTCGGCGGCTGCCTCGCCGTCGGGATCACGGCGGTCGCCACCTGGAAGCAGGTTCGCCTCTCGCGCCTCGAGCTGCATCTCGAGGGCGACATCGGCAACCCGGCCGCCTGGGGCGCCGGCGGCGCCGAGAAGAAGCCCGAGGACATGGGCTTCCAGGCCATCCGCGTCGCGGTCACCATCGAGGGCGACGCGACCCGCGAGGAGCTCGACGAGATCGTGCGCCACGCGAATGCCTACTCGCCGGTGGCGAACTCCATGCGCAACCCGATCCCCTTCGAGATCGGCCTCGCCGGTTAGCGCATTCCGCCGAGACGGATGCCGGTTCGGCGCGAATATACGGGCCAAACCAAAGGCTTGGAGCCGCGATCGGACGCGGCTCCAGGCATGGTCCTTCCGAAATCCTGAGGAGATGCACGATGTCGAGCGCGCTCGCTCTTCGGCCGGCCGATTCCACCATGCCGGAGACGCCGTTGCCCGGCCCCGAGGGGCTCGGCTGGACGGACGGGGCCGTCCTCGC
Organism: Methylobacterium endophyticum; assembly: GCF_050591105.1. NCBI lineage: Bacteria > Pseudomonadati > Pseudomonadota > Alphaproteobacteria > Hyphomicrobiales > Methylobacteriaceae > Methylobacterium > Methylobacterium endophyticum. The sequence goes on along the minus strand of NZ_JBNHES010000005.1, from coordinate 19,049 downwards.
CGGGACGGCGGCCATCGCCGGGGGACCCTTGAGCGCCGCCGCCGCGGAGATCGATCGGGGCGCCTACCCGCTCGACATCATGGCGCAGCTCGGCGGGGCCGGCGCGCTCGGCGTCCATCTCGACCGGCACGGCGCGCGTTTCGGGCTGTCCATCGCCGCGATGCAGGCGGGAAGCCGCGCCTGCGGGGCCACCGGCTTCCTGATGTGGTGCCACGACGTCTGCGGTCTCTACATGGAGCAGTCGGGCAACCCGGCGCTCGCAGGCGCCCTTCTGGACGAGCATGCGGCCGGCCGGAGCTTCGGCGGCACCGCCCTCTCCAACCCGATGAAGGCGTTCGCCGAAATCGAGCCCATGTTGCTGCGGGCGCGGCGGGTCGCGGGGGGCTATCGCGTCAGCGGCATGCTGCCCTGGGTCAGCCATATCGGCCCCGGCCAGTATTGCGGCGCCATCGCGGGCGTCCTCGGCGCGGGCGAGGCGATCACCCACGAGATCATGTTCCTGCTGCGCTGCGACCGCGCGGACTTGAGGCCCTGCCCGCATTTCTCGGGCATGGAAGGCACCAGCACCTGGGGCGTGCGCCTCGACGACGTGTTCGTCGGCCAGGACGACCTCATCGCCGATCCGGCGCGGCCCTTCATCGGGCGCATCCGGGGTGCGTTCATCCTGCTCCAGTGCGGCATGGGGCTCGGCGTCGCCGAGGGCAGCCTCGACGCCATGCGCGCGGTCGAGGAGCCCCTCGGCCACGTCAACCAGTTCCTCGACGACCGTCCCGATCGGATCGCGGCGGAGCTCGCGGAGCTGCGCGTCCGCGTGATGCGGCTCGCCGAGACGCCCTATGACGGCGCGACCGACTACCTGATCGATGTCCTCGACGCCCGCTGCCAGACCTCCGAGCTCGCGCTACGCGCGGCGCAATCGGCTCTGCTGCACCAGGGCGCGCGCGGCTACCTGATGTCGGCGGCGCCCCAGCGCCGTATCCGGGAATCGCATTTCGTGGCCATCGTCACGCCGGCCGTCAAGCATCTGCGCTGGGAGATGGCGCGGCTCTCCCGCGAGATCCTGCCGGCCGCCTCCTGCGCGGGAGCGCAGGCATGACCGCCCCGGAGCCGACGGACGGGCTCGGCCCCTGGAAGCAGTTCCTCTGCCGGGCCTGCGGGCTGATCTACGACGAGGGCGAGGGCGATCCCGACAGCGGACTGGCCCCCGGCACCCGCTTCGACGACATCCCGGAGGATTGGGCCTGCCCGATCTGCGGGGTGACGAAATCCGATTTCGAGCCTTACCGGCGGCGGGCGGCGGTGGCGCCGGCGCCGCTCCCGGCGGCTCCCTCGCGCCGGCCGGGCGTGGCGATCGTCGGGGCCGGCATCGCCGGGTGGAGCGCCGCCGAGGCGATCCGGGCGCTCGACGCGCAGGTCCCGATCACCCTGGTGACAGCCTGCGGCGGCGACGTCTACCACAAGCCGGAACTCTCGGTGGCGTTGGGGCGCGGCCTGTCGCCGGACAGGCTTCGCCGGGAGACCGGGGCCGCCGCCGCCGAGCGCCTCGGCGTTCGCCTGATGGCGGACACGGTGGCGGTCGGCCTGTCGCCGGAGCCGCATAGCCTGCGCACCACGCGCGGCACGCTCGCCTATACCCATCTCGTCCTCGCCCAGGGTGCGCGGCCGGCCCTGCCGCCGGGTCTCGACCCCGCCCTGTGCTGGCGGATCAACGACCTCGCGGCCTGGACCTCCTTGCAGGCGGAACTCGCCGGCGGCCCCCGCGCCGTCGCGGTGATCGGCGCCGGCATGGTCGGCTGCGAGATCGCCGAGGATCTCGCGAGGGCCGGCCACGCCGTGACCCTGATCGGATCGGACGCGCTGCCGCTGCCCGAACTCCTGCCCGCGCCCGCCGGGCGCCGGCTCCTGGCCGGTCTCGAAGGGGCGGGCGTCCGCTTCCTCGGAAACACCCTGGTCGAGGGTCTCCGCCGCCGTCCCGAGGGCGACATCGCGCTGGCGCTGTCGGGAGGAGCCGGCATGTCCGCCGCCACGGTGATCGCCGCGACGGGGCTCGCGACCCCCGCGCGACTGGTGCGCGGCGCCGGCCTCGCCTTCGATCGCGGCATCGTCGTCGACCCGGAGACGCTGCGCACGAGCGGACCCGACATCTTCGCCCTCGGCGACTGCGTCAGCATCGGCGGGCGGCCCTGCCGCTTCATCGAGCCCGTCGCCCGCCAAGCCGAGGCCATCGCCCATGCGATCCTCGGCCGCCCGCATCCGGGCTACGCCCATGCCGCGCCGGTGATCCGCCTCAAGACGCGCTCGGCGCCCATCGAGCTGCACGGGAATCCGGTCCCCGGCGCCCCCTGGCACGTCGTGGAGCAGACGCGGGAGCGGCTGGCGATGGAACAGCGGCATCACGGCGCCGTGACCGCGTGGCTCGCCGCCTGACCGGGAAGACGATCAGGCCGGCGCGTCGCCGCCAAAGTCGACAATCTGTCGACAATGGAGGCCGGACTTTGTCGGACGGCAGCAGCGATGGTTCGCAAGCCGCTGTCGGATCAGGAAAAATCGAGCACGGACTTCTTGGCGCGACTGTTGCTGAGGACCGTGAGGCTGAAACACGGAGTTCTGCGATGGCCCCCTTCGGCTCCCGCTTCGGCCGGGGCGGCTGCCCGTGCGGCGCGCATGCGAGCCAAGCCGAGCACGAGGCGGCGGTTCCGGCGGGCGACGCGGCCATCGACCGGGCCGTCGCGGAGACGATGACGCGGGCCGTCTTCCCGCACGCCGCCGAGCGGCGCGCCTTCCTCAAGGCCGTGGGGGCCGCGACCGCCGCGGCGGCCATCGCCCAGTTCCTGCCGACGCGATTCGTCGCGGAGGCGTTCGCCGACACGGCCAAGCCCGAGAAGACCGACCTCAAGGTCGGCTTCATCCCGATCACCTGCGCCACGCCGATCATCATGGCCAAGCCCATGGGTTTCTACGAGAAGCAGGGGCTGAACGTCGAGGTGGTCAAGACGGCAGGCTGGGCGGTCGTCCGCGACAAGACCCTCAACAAGGAATACGACGCCGCCCACATGCTGGCGCCGATGCCGCTCGCCATCACCATGGGGCTGGGTTCCAACCCGGTGCCCTTCGCGGTGCAGGCCATCGAGAACGTCAACGGCCAGGCGATCTGCCTCGCCATGAAGCACAAGGACAATCGCGACCCGAAGAACTGGAAGGGCTTCAAGCTCGCGATTCCGTTCGACTACTCGAACCACAACTACCTGCTGCGCTACTATCTGGCCGAGCACGGCATCGATCCCGATACGGACGTGCAGCTTCGCTCGGTGCCGCCGCCGGAGATGGTCGCCAACCTGCGCGCCGACAACATCGACGGCTTCCTCGCCCCCGACAACGTGGTGCAGCGCGCGGTCTATGACGGCGTCGGCTTCATCCACATCCTGTCGAAGGAGATCTGGGACGGGCATCCCTGCTGCTCGTTCTCGATCGCGCAGGAGACGGTGAAGACCATGCCGAACGCGACCGCCGCCCTCCTGCGCGCGATCCTCCAGGCCACGGCCTATGCCTCGGTGCCGGAGAACCGCAAGGAGATCGCCGCCGCGATCGCGCCCGCGAACTACCTGAACCAGCCGCTCACCGTGGTGGAGCAGGTCCTCACCGGCACCTATGCCGACGGGCTCGGCGGCGTGAAGAAGGACCCGAAGCGCGTCGCCTTCGATCCCTTCCCCTACGAGAGCTTCGCGATCTGGACGCTGACCCAGATGAAGCGCTGGGGCCAGATCAAGGGCGATGTCGACTACGCGGGCGTGGCCAAGCAGGTTTACCTCGCCACCGACGCCGCCAGGCTGATGAAGCAGGAGGGGCTCAGTCCGCCGGAGGCGACCACCAAGTCCTTCTCGGTGATGGGCAAGCCCTTCGATCCGGCAAAGCCGCGTGAATACGTCGAGTCCTTCAAGATCAAGCGGGCGAGCTAGGCCATGCCCAAGACATCGAAGGCCAACACCTCGAACCTTCGCGCCGGCGTTCTTTCCCTGGCGCTCCTGGTCGTCATCCTGCTCGGCTGGCAGATCGCCGTGAGCGGCGTCTCTCGAACCGAGACGATGGACCCGGAATATGCCGCGCTCATGGGCCAGTCGGCCACCACCGGCAAATCCGCGATGCCGGGTCCCCTCGATGTCGGCGCCACGATCTGGCGCCATCTCAAGGACCCGTTCTACGACCGGGGCCCGAACGACAAGGGAATCGGCATCCAGCTCGCCTATTCCATCGGGCGGGTGGCTCTCGGCTACGGGCTCGCGGTGCTGGTCGCGATCCCGATCGGCTTCCTGATCGGCATGTCGCCGCTGATGAGCAAGGCGCTCGATCCGTATATCCAGATCCTGAAGCCGGTCTCGCCCCTCGCCTGGATGCCGCTCGCCCTCTACACCATCAAGGATTCGAGCCTGTCGGCGATCTTCGTGATCTTCGTCTGCTCGGTCTGGCCGATGCTGATCAACACGGTGTTCGGCGTCGCCTCGACCCGCAAGGAATGGCTCAACGTCGCCCGCACCCTCGAGGTCGGGCCGGTTCGCCGCGCCTTCACGGTGATCCTGCCGGCGGCCGCGCCGACGATCCTCACGGGGATGCGCATCTCCATCGGCATCGCCTGGCTCGTCATCGTCGCCGCCGAGATGCTCGTGGGCGGCACCGGCATCGGCTACTTCGTCTGGAACGAGTGGAACAACCTCTCGATCACCAACGTGATCACCTCGATCCTGGTGATCGGCCTCGTCGGCATGGTCCTCGACCAGCTTCTCGCGCGCGCCCAGCGCCTCGTCACCTTCCCAGAGTGAGGCGCCACGCGATGAGCAAGCTTCTCCCCTTCGTGCGGCGCTCCGCCGGCGCGCGACCCGACGGCCCGACCGGCCGTTCCATGCCCTCCTCGGAAAAGTTCATCTCGATCGAGGGGATCGCCCGGCGCTACCCGGCTGCGGGGGCCACCCAGACCACGATCTTCGAGGATCTGTGGCTGCCCATGCGGCGCGGCGAGTTCGTCTGCATGATCGGGCATTCCGGCTGCGGCAAGACGACGGTGCTCAACATCCTGGCGGGCCTCGAGGCGCCGAGCGAGGGCGTGGTCATCGTCGACGGCCAGGCGATCGAGGGCACCAGCCTCGACCGCGCCGTGATCTTCCAGGGCCACGCCCTGCTGCCCTGGCGCACGGTGCTCGGCAACGTCGCCTATGCGGTGTCCTCGCGCTGGCGCAAGGCCTCTCGCGCGGAGGTCGAGGCGCGGGCGAGGAAGGCCATCGCCACGGTCGGTCTCGCGGGTGCCGAGCACAAGCGGCCCTCCGAATTGTCGGGGGGCATGAAGCAGCGCGTCGGCATCGCGCGGGCGCTCTCCATCGACCCGAAGATCCTGCTGATGGACGAGCCGTTCTCGGCCCTCGACGCGCTGACCCGCGGCACCTTGCAGGACGAGGTTCGCCGCATCTGCATCGAGACCGGGCAGACCGTGTTCATGATCACCCACGACGTCGACGAGGCGATCTACCTCGCCGACAGGATCGTGCTGATGACGAACGGCCCCCAGGCCAAGGTCGCCGAGATCGTCGAGAACCCGCTGCCGAAGGATCGCGACCGCACGCAGCTCCACCACGCGCCGGGCTATTACGCCCTGCGCAATCATCTGATGGACTTCCTGGTGACGCGCTCGAAGAGCCTGCGCGACGAGGGCATGCCGCCGGGATACGACCAGCGCCATCCTCCCGTCGTGCGGCCCTCGTCGAGCGGGATCGATCCCGACCCGATGGATGCCGCGCCGCCGGCCAAGCGGGTCTGATCCGAGGGGAAGGCCCTGTCGTGCCAGTCTCCCGCCGCCGCCTTCCCGGCGCGGGGGATCCGCGCGTGCCTCGCCCGTTGCCCGCTTGCCTCTTGCCCCCCTGCCTCTTGCCCGCCGCCACCCTGGAACGACACACCTTTCACCCGGCCGCCCCGAGCGGCCATTCCTGGAGAGACACGATGAAGCGCGAAGACCTCACGGAGAAGCTGCTCGACATCAAGCGTGAGAAGGGCTGGACCTGGAAGCACATCCAGGCGGAGATCGGCGGCCTCTCTCCGATCCTCATCACCGCCGCCTGCATGGGCCAGATGAAGCTCCCCAAGGCTCAGGCGAGGAAGGCGGCCGAGCTGTTCGGGCTGTCGGCGGCCGAGGAGCGCATGCTCAACGAGGCGCCCTATCGCGGCTCGTTCCAGGCCCCGCCGACCGACCCGCTGATCTACCGCTTCTACGAGCTGGTGATGGTCTACGGCACCACCTGGAAGGAGCTGATCCAGGAGGATTTCGGCGACGGCATCATGTCGGCGATCGATTTCAACATGGAGATCGAGCGCGAGCCCAACAACAAGGGCGACCGCGTGAAGATGAGCCTCTCGGGCAAGTTCCTCCCCTACAAGTATTACGGCGCCGAGGACGGCGTCCCGGAATACGGCTTCAAGGAAGGCTGAAGGCCGCGGACGGGCCGGCCCCCGGAGATGCCGGGGCCGGCCCGCATTCCGGTCCCGCACATCGCCCGGCGCCGGCCTGTCCGATATCGACAAGGGTGTTCGAACCTGCTGAATTGCGCCCCGTCGCCGAATGGATGGTCTCGGAGAGCGCCGACCCTATGATCCGCATGCTCGTGTGTGCCGCCGCCCTCCTCCTGATCGCGGCGGGACCGCCGCCGGCGCGACAGGCCGCGCCTCCCGCGCCGCCGCTCAAGGCGGGGGCGATCCCGCCGGGGGACGCTCCCGGCGCGCGGGATGCCGGCGCCCTCCCGCGCTATGCCGGAGCGATCCTGCTCGAGAGCAAGGCGAGCGCCTTCGACGAGTTGGTGCTGCCCAACGCGAAGCTGGAGCGGCGCGAGGACAAGGTGGACGCCAACAACAACGCCCTCTTCCTGCCGCCGGAGCCTCCGACCGTGGAGGGCCGGCTGACGCGCATGAGCTATCTCCTGCCCGAAGGCCGCTCCGTCCTGGAGGTGGTGCGGGGCTACCAGCAGGCGGTCAAGGAGGCGGGTGGCAGCGTTCTCTTCGAGTGCAACCGCGACGAGTGCGGCGGCTCGGCGGTGTCGGCGGCGCGCTCGGGCGGGAGCAAGACCGGCATCGTTCACATGCTCTACCCCTACGACATGATCTCCGGCCCCTGGACCGAGTGCGTGTTGCAGGAGGACCGCGCCGGGCAGCGCTATACCCTGCTCGATCTGCCTAAAGGGGCGGGCAAGGCCGCGGTGCTGGCCTGGACCGTGGGAGACGTCTCCGCCGGCTCGAACTGCAAGTCCTGGGTCGGACGCACGGTGGCGCTCGTCGTCACCGTGGAGACCGCCGCGCGCGAGCAGCGCATGGAGACGGTCGCCGCGAGCGCCGTCGGCCAGGGGCTCGACCGCGACGGTCGCGTCGCGCTCTACGCTATCCAGTTCGACACGGCGAAGGCCGAGGTGAAGCCGGAGAGCCAGCCGCAGCTCGCCGAGCTCGTGAGCTTCCTGCGCGGCGCCCCCGCGACCAAGGTCCTCGTGGTCGGGCACACCGACAATCAGGCCGGGGTCGACTACAATCTCGATCTCTCGCGGCGGCGTGCGCAGGCGGTCGTCGCCGCCCTGACCGGCGCGGGGATCGCCGGTGCGCGGATGGTGCCGCAGGGCGTCGGCATGGCGGCCCCGCTCGCGAGCAACGACACCGAGGAGGGGCGCGCCAAGAACCGCCGTGTCGAGCTCGTCAAGCTGAACTGAGCCGCTTTTCCGCCTCGGCTCATTTACTTGATCAGGATCACGCCGACCTGAGATGTCGCGGAGTTGGTCGAGCAGGCCACTTTGTACGCGGCGTCGTTGTAGTCGTAGTCGTCGGACGTGCCGCCCATGTCGTTCCAATAGAAGGCCAGGGTCTTGCCGGCGGCCTCGCTACAGTTGACGGCCGCGTAAGCCGGCAAGGCCGACAGGCAGGACCCGCTCTTGAGAGAGCTCGACGAGCCGGAAACGAGCACCTGCAAGTTGCAGTCCTTGCTGACGGAGCCATACGCCTGTGAACTCGGCGGCGTCAGGTGCGAGTAGAACCAATGGCTCGTCCCCTGGGCCGCACCGTAGCCGTTCCGCCCATAAGCGGTGATGCCGCCGGTGACGTTCTTCAGCGCGAAGCCCATCTTCTGCCCGGCGGTGATCGTCGTGGTGATCGTCTTCGTGGTGTTCGAGCTGACGTTCGAATAAAGCAGCGTCAGCTCCGAGCTGGCGGGCACGCCTCCGTCGCTCGGTACGATATACCAATAGATATAGTTGGCATCGGCGGCGCTGCTGGAGAAACCCGAGAGCGTCGACGAAATCGTGTAGGTCGCGTTCTGCGCGGTTGCCGTTACCTGCACCGATGTCGAGCTGGCGGCCATCTTCATCAGAGAATTCGAAATGGATGAAGAGGCCGTCACCGTCACCTTATAAAGCGTGGCGTTTCCGCTCGTCGTCGCGCTCGGCGTGGTCGTATAGGTGACGCCGTTGTTGACGGTGAGCTTGGCGATCGCGGCATCCATATAGTTCTTGGCTGCCGTGGTCGCCGTGGAGCTTGCGGAAGACGACGTATAGGCTGTTGCTCCCGCGAGAGCGGCCGAGTCAGCGGCCGCCTGGAGCTGGGCGCGCAAATCCACGGCCTGCATCAGGTCGAGACCGGTGCCGGCGAACAATATGAGGGCGACGAGAGCCGCCGCGAGCCAAATGACGAACGAGCCGCGGCGATCGCGCCGGAAATCCGCGGCCAAGGCGAGCAAGGGACGTTGCATATCGATCATCCTGCGGTTCGGTCGATTCAGCTGCCGTAGGCGACGGCCGAGCCGTTGCGCGGGCGCGCGAGCGCGGTCCCGGTCAGCGTGAAGCTGGAACCGAGCGGGAAGGAGATCGGCAGGCTCAGCGTATAGGTGGCGCAGACCACGATGGTGCTGTCGCCGCTGGCCGTCACCGCACTCTTGGCAAGCGTCGCCGCGGTCGAGATGGCCGATACGCTCCCGCAGGTCGTATCGGTCCAGACGATGGCCGGCGCCGAGGTCGTGCTGGAATAGCTGACGCTGGCCACGGACGCCTTGAGCGTCGTGCCGGAAAGGGGCTGGATCGACAGCTGTCCCGCCGTGCAGAAATCGCCGATCACGCTGGCGCTGACGCTGTCCTGCTGGGAGACGAGATCGGCGAGATTGCGGGCGGCGGCGACGGTGAGCATCTTGGCCCGCGCCAGGAGGAAGCACTGCACGCTCCCGAAGCAGGCCAGGAGCAGGAACGGCACCACCAGCGCGAACTCGACCGCGCCCAGGCCACGCCGGTCGTGCCAGAGACGACGGAACGCGGAGGGCATCAGTAGCTCTCGTTCTGGAATGCGAGCGTCGTCATGATCAGGATGTTGCCGCTGAACCCCGCCGCCTTGAGGAGCGACGAGAAGAAGGCCGGCTTGCTGTAGGCGGCCTGCACCAGCATGTCGGACCCCGAGCTTCCGGCGGCGAAACCGGTGCTCGACAGGGTGCCGGTGCTCGATACGGCGATGACGCTCAAGCTCGCGAAGCTCGATGCGGACTGGACGTTGTAGGTGATGCTGGCGCAGGGGATGGCCGGGGATGCCTTGGCGCAGACGGCGGCCTTGAAGGTCGCCTCCGTCGCGGTGCCGGTTCGGATCAGGCGGCTGGCATCACGGGCGGCGTTGTCGAGGGCGCTCTCCATCAGCAGGCACAGTCCGACCTCGGTCCAGGCGCAGAGGATCACCAGGAAGATCGGCGACAGCAGCGCGAATTCGATTGCGGCGGCACCGCTCTCGTCGCGCCGACAACGTCGCACATGTCCGAAACTGCGCATGTGTGAGCCACTCCTACGAGGCGGCCATATTGTGTGGGAAAAATGCCCACGCTGAAAGAAAACAGATAATTGTTTATAAATCGTTAAAACCAGGGGGTTCGAACTCATAGGTCTCGAACTTGCGTGGCGATGAAAATCTCAAATAAAACATAATACAATAAGGGCAAAATAAGTAGAAAAGCAATATAATTACAGATGGACGGCGCGCTTCCGGTAATCGTTTCGCATGCAGCCGATCCGGCCTGGGATATGGCTCGCGGGCCGGTCGAGCGGACCTGTTTCCGGTCCACGCCTGCGCGCGTTCTCGGGTGGGACGGCTCGAAGCATCGAGCCGCGCGGGACCGTAGGCGGGCGCTCAGGCGCCGGGAGAGGGTGTCTCGCAGACGTCTCGGAGGGCCCGGTCACTGCCAGAGAGCGGCGAACTCGGCGAGCTCCTTGCCGTTGAGATGCGACACCGCCCAGAAGGCCATGCCGCCGGCGCGCCAGCGCACGTAGTTGTAGCCCTCGCACATCCTCGCATGTCGGCAAAACTTCAGACCATGCGCGACGGTGAATTATTCCTGGCGCTCGAAAAAGTCCGTCCGGCCCGCGAGCCTGCGTTCGCGGCGGTTGCCGCTCCCCCTCCTCCGGCCGTGAATCGCGATCGTCGCGAATAAATCGGGCCGCCGCCGGGTCTGGTTATCAGACCGGGCGCGCGCGGGGGTGCGGTCCGGGCAACGGAGAGGGATGTCATGGCCGGACCGAACGACGCGACGGGGACCGTCACGGTCGTCTCCACCAGCGCAGCGGGCGTTCCGGGGAACCTACAGAGCACGCATCCGGTGTTCTCGCCCGACGGCCGGCATGTGGCCTTCGTCTCCAACGCCAACAACCTGGTGACGGCCGACACGAACGGCACCTCCGACATCTTCCTCAAGGATCTCACCACGGGCGCGATCACGCTCGTCTCGGCCAACGCGGCCGGGATCGAGGGCGACAGCGGCAGCTTCAACCCGGTATTCTCGGCGGACGGCACCAAGCTCGCCTTCTCGTCCTTCGCGGGAAACCTCGTCTCCAACGACGCGGATCTCAATCTCGGCATCTTCGTGAAGGATCTCGCCACCGGCGCCGTCACCATGGTGACAAGCGATTCCGTCGGAACCCCGGTCGTGACCAACACCGCCGCTCCGGTCTTCATGCCGGGCGGGACCAGCGTCGCCTTCATCTCGTCGGCCAAGCTGACCCCGGACGACACCAACGGCAACCTCGATCTCTACCTCAAGGATCTCGGCACCGGCACCGTCACGCGCCTGTCGGCCAACAGCGACGGCTACCTCTTCAATCCCGTGCTCTCGCCGGACGGGAAGGCGTATGCCGTGCTGTCCTCCTCCGGCCTGACGCCGGACGCATCGGGCTTCTACAATCAGCTCTATGTGCGCGACATCGCCAGCGGCGCCTACACCCTCGTCTCCCGCGCGGCGAACGATCCCGACGGGACGCCGGGCGCCATCGCCGACCGGGGCGTCGGGACACCGGTCTTCTCGCCGGACGGGAGCAAGGTCGCCTTCTGGTCGAGCTCCGACAACCTCGTGGCCGGCGACGCGAACAACAGCGACGATCTCTTCGTCAAGGATCTGAGGACGGGCGCCGTCACGCTGGTCACGGCCTCGCAGAGCGGCGCGCAGGGCGGCAGCGGCGGCCAGAACGACCCGCCGGTGTTCTCGGCGGACGGCACCAAGATCCTGTTCTCGTCCTACGGGAACTTCCTGGTGCCGGGCGACACCAACAACCAGTACGACGTGTTCGAGAAGGATCTCATCACAGGCGAGGTCACGCGGCTGTCCACCGCAGCGGACGGCACGCAGGCGAGCCTCGGCGGCTTGCAGCCCGCGCTGTCGCCGGACGGGAGCAAGGTTGCGTTCCTGTCTGGATCGAAGGATCTGGTCGCCGGCTTCACGCCCAGGGAAGGCGACATCTTCGTCAAGGAGCTGGTCGTTGCGCCCGTGAACACGCCGCCGGTGGCGAGCGACGATACCTATGTCGTGACGGCCGGCACCCCGCTCGCGGTCGCTGCGTCGGGCGTCCTCGCCAACGACCGCGACGCCAACGGCGATACGCTCTCCGCCGCCCTGATCTCGGGGCCGTCGCACGGAACCCTCGCCCTCGATCCCTCGGGGGCCTTCACCTACACGGCGGCGGCCGGGTTCCACGGCCAGGACGGCTTCACCTACAAGGCGTCAGACGGGCAGGCGCAGAGCGGCCTCGCCACGGTGACGCTCACCGTCGACACGCCGCCGGCGGCCAGCGACGATCGCTACACGACCCGCCAGAACGTGCCGCTCACGGTCACGGCGGCCTCGGGGCTGCTGGCGAACGACCACGATACCGACGGCGACCACCTGACGGCGGCGCTCGTCTCGGGCCCGTCGCACGGTACCCTCGCGCTGAACGGGGACGGCTCGTTCACCTACACGCCGACGACGGGGTACGTCGGCAGCGACAGCTTCACCTACCGCGACAGCGACGGCATCGTGCCGGGCAACGTCGCCACCGTGTCGCTCGGCGTGACCGCGAATTTCGGCGACATCGTGCGCGTCTCGACGGATTCCGGCAACGGCCAGATCGCGCGCGGCGGCAACAACCCGACCGTCTCGCACGACGGCACCAAGGTCGCGTTCTGGTCGAGCAGCGACTACGCGGGCGAGGGCGACGGGAGCCGGCTCTACATCAAGGACCTGACGACCGGGACGGCGACGGTGGTCTGGCAGGAGGCCACCTCCGACTACCGCAGCAACATCGCGTTCTCGCCGGACGGCCACACGATCGCCTTCGAATCCGCGACCGGGTTCCAGGTCGAGGACACGCTGACGAGGACGGCGACCACGTTCCCGCATACCGGCACGTTCCGAGGGGCCGAGTTCTCGCCCAACGGCAGCCAGATCGCCTTCTACACCGACGCCGCGCTCATGCCGAGCGACACCAACGGCCAGGTCGACGTCTATATCCTCGACCTGCCGACCCGGTCCCTCAACCGGGTCTCGACGGCGAGGGACGGCTCGCAGGGCGTCGGGCCCGCGCGCACGGACTTCTTGTCCTACGGGCTCGCCTTCTCTCCGGACGGCGGTAGCATCGTCTTCTCGTCGGGGCTCCACGGCCTCACCGGCGACCAGTACGACAGCTCCGCCGACCTCTACATCAAGGACCTGAGATCGGGCGACATACGTCAGTTGACCCACGGCACCCACGACCCGGTCTACGACCTCGCGACCCTCAGCTACGTGGACGGCTCGCGCTACGGCGCCGACGCGGACGTCACATCGGTCACGATGTCCCCGGACGGCAGCAAGGTCGCCTTCGTCAGCCAGGCGAGCAACCTCGTGAGCGGGCTCCCCACGAGCCCCAACCCGGTTCCCGGCTTTCCGCCGATCCACTTCAATCAGGTCTTCGTCCTGGATCTGGGCACGGGCCAGATCACCGTCGCCTCGTCGGCGGCGGACGGGGGCGCGGCCGTCGACTCCACCCTCGCATCGTCGCCGTACGTGCTGCACGGCACCTACGCTCCCGTCTTCTCGCCGGACAGCCAGAAGATCGCCTTCCGCTCGACGGCGGACAACCTCGTGCCCGGCGATACGAACGGGGCGCAGGACGTCTTCGTCAAGGATCTGACGACCGGCGCCATCACCCGCGTCTCGACGACGGCGGACGGCGCGCAGACCTCCGACAGCACCGATCGCCTCCCCTCCCAAATCGGCTTCTCGCCGGACGGCACGAAGATCGTCTTCAGCTCGGAGGTGGACAATTTCGTCCCCAACGACACGAACGAGGCGATCGACGTCTTCCTCAAGACGATCCGCTACCCGCCGACCGCCGTCGACGACCGCTGGTCGCCCTACGCCTACCAGCCCCTGGTGATCGACGCCGGCCGCGGCGTGCTCGCGAACGACACCAGCCCGAGCGGCTCGGCGCTGACGGCGACGCTCGTCTCCGGGCCGGCCCACGGTACGCTCGACTTCCACGCCGACGGCTCGTTCACTTACACGGACGGGCGCGACCCCGCCAATCCGAATGCGTATTACTTCGGTCTCGACCAGTTCACCTACAAGGTGAACGACGGCATCAGCGACAGCAACGTCGCCACCGTGCATCTCGGAATCTTCCCGACGGGCGGAGGGGGTTCCTGGGGCTTCCAGGGGATCGGCGGATCGAGCGGCGGCATCCACGGCGATCCGCATCTCATGACCTTCGACGGGCGCGCCTACGACTTCCAGGCGGTCGGCGAGTTCGCGCTGGTCCATGGCACGAATGTCGAGACGCAGGTCCGCCTGGGCGCGGTCGGCCCCGACGCATCCTCCGTCACGGCGGTCGCCACCCGGATCGGCGGCACGGTCGTGGAGCTGGACGCCGGGACGGCGCATCCGCTCCTGATCGGCGGCGTCGCGCACGATCTCGCGGATGGCGAGGCCTTGCAGATCGGGCACGGCTTCGTGAGCCGGGCCGCCAACATCTACACGGTGGTGGGGGATGCCGGCGACGGCTTCTCGGCGGGCGTCGCCTCGACCTTCCTCGATTTGCAGATGCTGCCGTATTCCGCCTCGGTCGGTCCGGTCTCGGGCCTTCTCGGCAACGCCGACGGCAATACGGCCAACGATTTGGCGCTCGCCGACGGGACCGTGCTCACGGGGGAGGTGTCGGCTGCGACGCTCTACGGCAGCTTCGCGGATTCGTGGCGCGTCACCGATGCCACCTCGCTCTTCACCTACACCGCCGGGCAGTCCACGGCGAGCTTCACGGACCGGAGCTTTCCCTCGAAGACCATCACCCTCGCCGATCTCGACCCCGCCGTGCGGTCGGCGGCCGAGGATGTGGCGCGGGCGGCCGGGCTTCAGGAGGGGACGCTCCTGTTCACGAACACCGTGCTCGACATCGCCCTGACCGGCAATGCCGAGTACGCCTCGGCGGCCGCCGGGCTCCAGAGCGCAGGCGTCGTGGTTCCCGCGCCGGAGGCGCCGGGCCTCGTGCTCTCTCACGACACCGGCTCCTCGTCGCTGGACGGGATCACCTCGGATGCCGCCCTGACCGTGACACCCTCGTCCGCCGGCGGCACGCTGACCTATACGGTCGACAGCGTGGTTCTGGCGACCTACGACCCCTCGAGCCTCTCGCAAGGGCCGCACACGGTCTCCGTCACCCAGACCGACGCGCAGGGCCGCGCGGCGACCTCGGCGGCGGTCCGGTTCACCCTCGATACGATTGCGCCCATGCCGAGCATCGCGGCCGCGAGCGGCGCGGCCAGCACGGTCGGCCATGTCGTCTCGGGCACGGCGGACGCGGCCGATGCCGGCGGGACGATCACGCTGTTCGACGGCGCCGCCGCGATCGGCACGACCGCCAGCGACGCCTCGGGACACTGGGCGATACCGATCGTCTTCGACGGCGACGGCACCGGGCACGCCTACCACCTCACCGCCGTGCAGACGGATGCCGCCGGCAATACCGGCACCAGCGCGTCCTTCGATCTGACCCTCGATTTCGCTCCCAACCGGTCGGCGTTCGGCGCGCTCGCGCATGACGCCGCGAGCATCGGCGGCGAGATCTATGCCCTCTACGATGCCCCTCTCGGCCGCGCGCCGGACGACGCCGGGCTCGCCTGCTGGACGGACCGCATCGCGGCGGGCCTGAGCCTGCACGACGCGGCGGCGGGCTTCCTGGCCTCCCCGGAATTCGCGGCCGGCTATGGGGCCGCCGGGGGCGGCAGCGACGAGACCTTCCTGGAGCATCTCTATCAGGTCGCCCTCGGGCGCGCCCCCGACACGGCGGGGGAGGCATATTGGGAGGGGCTCCTCGCGGCCGGCACATCGCGCGCCGACGTGGCGCTCGCCTTCGCGCTCTCGCCGGAGAACGAAAGCCAGATCGCCCCCGCACTCCAAGCCGGTGTCTTCGCGCCCGACCCGACCGCCAGCGACATGGCCCGGCTCTACTACGGCCTCCTCGACCGTGCCCCGGACGAGGCCGGGCTTCGGTTCTGGACCGCGCAGGCGACATCCGGCGCCCCGGAACTGTCGATCGCTCAGGCATTCCTGGATTCGCCGGAGTACGCCGCCCCTTACGCGACCCTCTCGGACCAGGCGTTCCTCGCCCATCTTTACGAAGGAGCGCTCGGCCGCAGCCCGGATCAGGCCGGCCTCGACCACTGGCAGGCCGCCCTCGACGCCGGCCGGAGCCGGGCCTCCGTGGCGCTTGCGATCTCGGAAAGCCCCGAGGCGATGCTCCACCACCTCCCCGTCATCGAGCAGGGCTGGCATCTGGTCGCCTGAGCGGGCTCGACGGCCCGATCCGCGGTCGCCGAACGTCTCGCCTCCCCCCCTCGATAGCGCCGATGCCGTCGCGGTCCGGTAGCGGGTGGCGAGCGTTCGGTTCGGATCATGCCGTTTCCCGAACGGCCCTCACGGCACGTCGTCCGGGCCGGGTGGCCATCATTCCTTCGGGTTTGTCAAAGATATTCTATCTGCGAAAGCCTGCATTTGCTTAATAATACAATGCATCGAAAGATGATTCTCTCTTTCGCACGCTTTGTCGGCCCCAGGGTGTCGCTCTCGCCAGTCTCCACAGAAATTCACGCCGGAGTGGCGTCGTGTTGGATACATTTCGCACGACGCGGATTTCACCATGGAAGCGCTGTGGGCTTGGCATCGCTCCGGACTATGCGCAGCCCGTTGGCGTGAGCCCGCCATAAAAGTCGTGACGTCGTGATTGTCTTCAATTCGCTCTCGGTGGCTGACGGAGAAACAGCATCGTCAACGAGGTCGAAGTGAATCCGATATTTCCGTTGTTGTCGGGTTGTGTGGAAAGGCGCTCTCGCTGGTGAAAATCGCGATTCTCGCTCATCTCAAATACCCGATCGCGCAACCTTTTGCCGGCGGTTTGGAACGCCATACGCATCTGCTGGCGTCACAGCTCATCAAACGCGGTCATTCGGTCACTCTTTTCGCGGCGCGCGGGTCGGACCCGGATATCGGGACCGTCGATATCTGCGATCCGACCGGAGACGACTGCGAGCGGATCGTCGAGACGAACGCCTACCGGACCGTCATGGCGCGGGTTGCCACGGGCGGTTTCGATCTCGTTCACAACAACGCGTTGCATGACTTGCCTCTGCGGGAGAGCCGCACCCTGGCGCCACCGATGGTCTGCGTTCTCCACACCCCTCCGTTTCAGCCCTATGCCGCCGGCATGCGCGCCTGCGCGCCGGAGATGCCGCTCATCGGCGTATCGCGCTCGCTGGCCGATGAATGGGCGGAGATCGCGCCGGACGTTCAGGTCGTCGAGAACGGCATCGACGTGCAGGCCTTTCCGTTCGCGCCACATCCGGTGACACCCGCCTATGCCTTCTGGAGCGGACGCATCGTGCCGGAAAAGGGCTTGCATCTGGCAATCGAGGCGGCCCGGCTGGCCGGGATGCCGCTCGCCTTCGCCGGTCCGCGGCATCCGGGCTCCTACTGGCAGACGGCGATTGCGCCGCGATTGGGACAGGATGTGACGGATCTCGGGCATCTTTCGCAGCCTGATCTGGCCCGATGGCTGGGCGGAGCGCAGGTGGCTCTCGTCTCACCCTGTTGGGAGGAACCGTTCGGGCTCGTCGTCGCCGAGGCGCTCGCGTGCGGGACGCCGGTCGCAGCCTTCGGTCGCGGCGCGTTGCCGACGATCCTCGACGGGGCAACGGGCCGTCTCGCCGCGCCCGACGATGCGCGCGACCTGGCACGGGCCGCGCGCGAAGCCATGCGTCTCGATCGCTCGGCCTGCCGGCGGCGGGCCGAGGCGCTCTTCGACGTCGAGCGGATGATCGACGCCTATGAGGATATCTACGGACGTCTTGTTGCGAGCCGCGACAGGCCGGCCGCATCCTGGCGTCTCCCGGCTTTGGCGAGCGCCTGATTGGACGCGGCGCTCCCCGCCATGGTCGTGCTGCCGGCCCATGACGAGGCGGATCGCATCGCGCGGGTGCTGGCGAGCTTGGCGAACCAGTCGGGATACGGCCCGGCCCGACCGTTGCCGGTCCTGCTCTTCGCCAACAATTGCCGCGATGGCACCGTGGAGGCCGCCGAGAGCCTCGCAGCCAGCCCTGCGGGTGCATCGCTGGCGCTGACGGTGACGACCGCCGAACTGCCGCCGCATGAGGCGCATGTCGGTACCGCGCGACGGCAAGCCATGGATTGCGCCGCCGAGCGGATCGGCCCGTCGGGCGTTCTGCTGTCGACCGACGCCGACGCATGGCTGCCGCCGAGCTGGGTTGCCGCCAATCTCGCCGCCCTCGCCGATGCCGAGATCGTCGGCGGCAGGTTGGTCATCGACACTGTCTCGACCGATCCGCTCCGGCTCGCCCTGCATGCGAAGATCGAGCGATACTGGGCGCAGGTGCGCGCCATCGAGGATCGGCTCGACTCGCCGGCACACGATCCGGCGCCGCGGCATGGCGATCATACCGGAGCGAGCCTCGCATTGCGGGTCGCGACCTACCGGGCGGTGGGGGGCTTGCCGGCCCTGCCGCGCGGTGAGGACAACGCGCTCGTCGGCCGGGTGGTCGAGGCGGGCGGCCGGTTGCGGCACGATCCGGCCGTTGCCGTATGGGTCTCGGACCGTTCCGTCGGTCGCGCGGATGGAGGTATGGCCACCGACATGGCGCGCCGGCAGGCGGTCCTCGACGGCGAGGATCCGTATCTGCTTCCTGCCCCAGCCCATTGGCAGCGGATCGTGGCCCGGCGAAGCGCCTTGCGGGCCGCCTGGCGAGAGGGTGCGAAGGCGGCGACGATGGCTCTTGTCCGCCTCGGCCTGGGGACGGAGAGCGTTGCCGCCGTAGCCGTGCCGACCTGCCCCAACGCCATCGCCTTCGTCGAACGTGCCCATCGGCAGCTCGAACGGCTGGATCCGCCGGCGCCCGTCCTCCCGCTGGACGATGCGCTCACCCGGTTCCCGTATCCGGGGGCGCGTATCTGATGCGGCCGATCGGCTACTACGCCCATCATCAGGGCGCGGGACACTGGCAGCGGGCTTGCGCGGTCGCTGCGCGCCTTGCTCGACCTTGCACCGTGATGGGTACGGTGGCGCCGTCGCCGGGAGAGCCGCCTCCGAGGCAGCTTGTGATTAGGCGTGGAATAAGGACCCCGTTTTTGGGGTAATCGGCGTCCAAACGGGACCCCAGGACAAGTCATCCACACTGCCTTCCGGCTCGAACGGGAGGCTTGCGCGGGATGTTGGTCGTGG